>NZ_JBEZFO010000010.1:161245-231078 GCF_040649495.1 Micromonospora sp. NPDC048947 | reverse complement strand
GCCTTGTGCACCATCAACCCGCCGGAGGTGGCCTTGTCGCGGTGCCAGCGACGGAAGTAGTCGGCGCCGTGGCGGACGTCGAGCAGCCACTCGAAGTGCACCGAGCCGATCTCGCCGACCGCGCCCTCGGCGAGCAGCCGGCGAACCTGTTCGTGCAGCGGGTTGTAGCGGTAGTTGAAGGCGACAGTCACCCGGCCGCCGGTCTCGGTCACCGCGTCCAGGATGCGCCGGCAGCGGGCCACGTCCACTGTCATCGGTTTCTCGGTGACGACCTCCCGGCCGGCACGCAGCGCTGCCACCACGTACTCGTCGTGGGTGACGTCCACGCTGGTGACCAGGACGACGTCGACGCGCTCGGAGTCCAACATCACCGCGAAGTCACCGGCCGGGTACGTGGGCACCGGGCGGTGACCCAGCTCGCCCAGCCAGCGGTTGTGCGCGTCCATGCGGGCCTGGTTGACGTCGGCGAAGGCGACCAGCTCGGTGGTGTCGGCGTGGTCGAGCACCAGCGCCCGGACGAACATCTCGGCCCGCGCGCCGGTGCCCACGACGGCGTACCGGGCCCGTCCGGCGGCTCTCGGTGACATGCGGTCGCCTCCCGTGATGCTGCAAAGGTTTGCAATGAAGTAATCACGATCGATCCGTTCGCGTCAACGACGACAGCGGGATCGGCGTCATTTGTCAGCGTTTGAGGGGCGGCAAGTCACTAGGGGGAGTGTGGGTGCAACGAAGCCGTAACCATTGACCGTTGACACTGGCGCAACCGTTTGCATTAATGGGCCACACCTGCGTGACCGCCACCACATCGGACGAAGGGGTCGCCGTGCCAGTCACCATCCGGGACGTCGCCCGGGCGTCCGGTGTGCACATCTCCACCGTGTCCCGCACCTTCTCCGCTCCACACCTGGTCAACCCGGAGACCCGGGTCCGGGTGCTGGCCTGCGCGGAGGATCTGGGCTATCGGCCCAACCGCGCCGCCCGGGCCCTGATCACCGGGCGGACACACAACATCGGGCTGATCATCGCGGACATCGCGAACCCGTTCTTTCCGCCGCTGATCAAGGCGGCGGAGAGCCAGGCCCGGCACCGCGACTACCACGTCTTCGTGGCCGACACCAACGAGGACCCGACCGCCGAGGAAGAACTGGTCCACGCCCTCGCGAAGCAGGTGGACGGGGTGCTGCTGTGCAGCCCTCGGATGAGCAACAGCCTGATCGAGCAACTCAGCCGCGAGGTGCCGCTGGTCGTGGTGAACCGCCAGGTGACCGGCCTGCCCTGCGTACTGATGGACGTCGGGCAGGGCGCCCGTTCAGCGATCGAGCACCTGGTCGGCCTGGGACACCGCAGCATCGCGTTGCTCGGTGGCCCGCGCAGCTCGTGGACCAACCGGGAGATGCGCCGTGCCGCCGCCGCGGCCGCCCGGGCCGGCGGCGCGGAGCTGACCATGCTCGGCCCCAACGCGCCCACCGAGGTCGGCGGCTCCGCCGTCGCCGAGCAGGTGCGACGCAGTGGTGTGTCGGCAGTGCTCGCCTACAACGACCTGATGGCGATCGGCCTGATCGAAGGGCTGGACGCGCTCGGGGTCCGGGTGCCGCAGGAGGTGAGCGTCGTCGGGGTCGACGACATCACCCTGAGCCGGCTGACCCGCCCCAAACTGACGACGGTGGCCACACCCACCGGGGCCGCCGGCCGGACGGCCGTCGACATGCTGCTGCAACAGGACATCGAGTCACCGCGCGCCGCGCGGGGGTCCGGTGCCGGCACGGCGCTCGGCGTCCGTCGCACCACAGCACAGGTAATGCTCCAGACCGACCTGGTCATCCGCGACTCGACCGGCCCGGGCCCGTACGCCCGACCGGCACGTCCCCTGGCCGCACCACGTGGCCCGGGCCCGCATTGCCCTGCGGACCCGGGCATCCCGACTGCGGCCACCGGTGACGCCGTCGCCTCCTAATGCCGAGGAGTGAGCGCACATGCACCCCGCAACGCCCCCCACCACTGACGCGCCCGTCGGGCGCGCCCACCGTACCCCGCTGCCTCGGCGGCGCCTGCTGCGTGGCCTGCTCGCCGTGACGGTCGCCGCACCGCTGATGTTCGGCGCCGCCGCCTGCGGAGACGACGGCGGCGGCGCCGCCGACCCGAACGCGCCGGTCAAGCTCTCCATCTTCTGGTGGGGTGGCGACGCCCGGGCCAAGCTGACCGAGGACGCCCTCGCGCTCTACACCAAGAAGCACCCGAACGTGACATTCGAGAAGACCTGGCAGGCCAACCAGGGCTACTTCGACAAACTGGCAACGCTCACCGCCGGCGGCAACCCGCCGGACCTGTTCCAGATCGACGACAACTACCTCGCCGAGTACGCGGCCCGCAACACCACGCTCGACCTGACCTCGTACCAGGAGTCCGGGAAGCTGGACACCTCGAAGTTCCCCAAGAGCCTCTGGCAGTACGGCGTCGTCGACGGCAAGCTCGCCGGCCTGGCCGCCGGGGAGAACACCCAGGGTCTGGTCTACAACAAGACGCTGCTGACCAAGCACAACCTGCCCGAGCCGACCACCGGGATGACCTGGGAGCAGCACATCGCCTGGGCCGAGCAGGTCACCGCCAAGACCAAGGTGCCCGGCACCCAGGACCCGAGCGCCGACTACAAGGCGCTCTGGGTCTGGCTGCGCCAACAGGGCAAGGACCTCTACAAGGGCAAGGAGCTGGGCTTCACCGCCGAGGACGTGACCACGTGGTTCGACCTGTGGAAGGGCGCCCGCGACCGCAAGGCCACCCCGAGCGCCGACGTCATCCACGAGGGCAACTCCAGCGACGTCACCAAGCAACTGGTGGTCACCGGTAAGTCGGCGACCTCCTGGGTCTGGGCCAACCAGATGCCCGACCTGAAGAAGAACACCAAGGACGAGCTGGGCGTGATCGCCTACCCCGGTGACCCGAGCGCGCAGTGGGCCCGCGCCTCGATGTACTGGTCGGTCTTCAAGGGCAGCAAGAACAAGGACATCGCCGTCGACGTGATCAACTTCCTGAACAACGACATGGAAGCGGTCAAGCTGCTCGGCACCGACCGTGGCTTGCCGTCCAACCTGGATTTGCGCCGGGTGGTCAGCGACGACACCACCGACCCGGCCATGAAGCAGTCCATCGCCGTCGAGGCGGAGCTGACCCAGAAGTTCGGCGAGTCGCCGCAGGTGCCGATCAAGGGCCACAGCAAGGTGAAGTCCGAGCTGATCAAGGCGGCCGAGAACGCGCAGTACGGCCGGGCCACCCCCGCCGAGGCCGCCGCCCAGTTCGTCGAGGCGTGCAAGTCCGCCATCGCCTGACCGCCCCCAGGGTCTGTGTCGAAGTCCCTGGCCGGCCTGCGGCGGGACCAGACAACGACCGGCCGCGTTGGAGATCGGTCCGGATACAACACCGGTATCCGGACCGATCTCCGCCTTGCCGGACCGCCGTCTGGACTCCGCCTCGGCTCGACCGGGGACTTCGACACAGACCCAACGCGAGGAGAGGAGCTGTTCGTGGCGTTGACCACGGCACCCGACCCGACCCGACGCGGCCCCGGATCCGACCGGGCCCACGCTGAGAGGCGTGGGCCCGGACGCTTCCGGCACAGCGAAGGTCTGGCGGGGTACGTCTTCCTGTCGCCGTGGCTCATCGGCCTGATGGGTGTCACGGCAATTCCCATGCTGCTGTCGCTCTACCTGAGCTTCACCAACTACGACATCCTCACCCCCTTCTCCGAGGTGGAGTGGGTGGGGCTGGCCAACTACGAACGGATGTTCACCGCCGACCCGTCGTACTGGCACGCGGTGCGGGTCACACTGACCTTCGCGCTGATCGCCGTACCGCTGAAGCTGGCCGCGGCGCTCGGCGTGGCGCTGCTGCTCAACCGCGCCTGGCGCGGCGTCGGGCTGTTCCGCGGGCTGTTCTACCTGCCGTCCCTGCTCGGCGGCAGCGTCGCGCTGGCCATCGTCTGGGTCAACATGTTCAACCGCGACGGCGCGTTCAACTCGCTGCTGAGCCTCTTCGGCATCACCGGCAAACCGTGGGTGAACGACCCCGACTGGGCCCTCGAAACACTGATGGTGCTGGCCATCTGGCAGTTCGGCGCACCGATGGTGATCTTCCTGGCCGGGCTCAAGCAGGTGCCCACCGAGCTGTACGAGGCCGCGTCCGTCGACGGTGCCAACCGGTTCCGCCAGTTTCGCAACGTCACCCTGCCGATGCTCTCGCCGGTCATCTTCTTCAACCTGGTGCTGGAGACCATCAACGGCTTCCAGGGCTTCACCGCCGCGTTCGTGCTCAGCAACGGCACCGGCGGCCCTGTCGACTCCACCCTGATGTACACGCTGAACCTCTACATCACCGGCTTCACCGATCTCAACATGGGCTACGCCTCGGCAATGGCCTGGGTGTTCCTGCTCGCCATCGCGGTCATCACCGCGATCTTCTTCAGCACCGGACGGTTCTGGGTGCACTACTCCGACGGGGAGGACCGGTGATGGTGACGGTGACCCCGACGACCACAGCGCCGACCACAGCGCCGCCGAACGCGCGCCGACGGCCCGGCGGACGACCCGTGCTGCGGCTGCTGATCCTGGTGGCGATCGTCGCAGTGGTGCTCTACCCGCTGATCTGGATGGTGGGCACCTCGCTGAAGTCCCAGGAGGAGATCGTCAACAACGTCGGGCTGCTGCCCGAGCGGTTCACCCCGGGCAACTACACCGCCGGGTGGTCCAACTTCGACGTCAGCTTCGGCCGGTTCTTCCTCAACAGCGCCATGGTCAGCCTGCTCACCGTCGTCGGTAACGGGCTCTCCTGCCTGCTGGCCGCGTACGCCTTCGCCCGGCTGCGGTTCCGGCTGCGCGGCATGTGGTTCGCCGTCATGATCGGCACGCTGTTGCTGCCCCAGCACGTGCTGATCGTTCCGCAGTACATCCTGTTCCGCACGCTCGGGCTGGTCGGCGGCGACTGGCCCTACCTGCCGCTGCTCATCCCGCAGTTCCTGGCCACCGAGGCGTTCTTCGTCTTCCTCATGGTGCAGTTCATGCGCGGCGTCCCCCGGGAGCTGGACGAGGCGGCCCGCATCGATGGCGCCGGCCCGTTCGGCATCTTCCGGCACATCATCCTGCCGTTGAGCCGCCCGGCGCTGGTCACCACGGCGATCTTCTCGTTCATCTGGACCTGGAACGACTTCTTCCGCCAGCTTGTCTTCCTGTCCCAACTGGAGGATTACACGGTCCCGGTCGCGCTGACCCTGTTCATCGACTCGACCAGCCAGAGCGCTGTCGGCCCGATGTTCGCCATGTCGGTGCTGTCGCTGCTGCCGGTCTTCCTGTTCTTCGTCGCGTTCCAGCGGATGCTCGTCGAGGGGATCAACACCAGTGGCATCAAGGGCTGAACCCGTGGACACCGGCGGGCGGCGCGACTGGCGCGACGTGGCCCGCGACGCCGCCGATCTGGCGCTGCTGGGCATCCTGTTGACCCTCGCGGCGGTGCCCCTGCTCACCGCCGCCGCGGCGGCGGGCACCGCCAGCGCGGCGGTGCACGACTGGACGCGTACCGGCAGCTGGCCGTCGGCGCGCACGACAGTGCGCCGGTTCGGCCGCGCGGTGCTGCCCGGTGTGCCGGTCAGCCTGCTCGCGCTGGTCGGCGCGGCGCTGCTCGCCGCCGACCTGGCCGCGCTGGCCACCGGCCGGGTGCCGGGCGGCCCGGCGGCGCTGCTGGTGACGGCGCTGATCGCGGCCGGCCTGGCCGGGTACGGCGGGCTGGTCGTCGTCGAGGTGGGCGGCAACGGGGGCGGGCGGTGGTGGGCCTCGGCCCGCCGCGCCGCCCGCGCCTGCCTCGACGCGCCCACCCGCTGGGCGGCGCTCACCGGCGTCGTCGCGCTGGCCGGGCTGCTCACCGTCCTGGTCACCCCTGTCGCGGTGCCGATCCTCGCCGGCTACACGGTGGCCGCCCTGCACGCAGTCGCCGCCCGCCGGCTGGTCTCCGTCGCCGGAGGCCGGCAGAGGCCAGCCGCCCCCGACGCCCGCCGGCCGGTCCCGGTCGCCGTCGCCGGTCGCCGGGAGCTGCCGTGAGCGGGGAGCCGGTGCGGCTGACGGTCGGGGCCACGGAGGTGGCCGAGTACGTGCTCGACCCGGCGGTGGACGCGCGGCACGGGCCCCGACCCTATCTGCACCCGGTACGCACGCTCGGCGGAACCGTGGTCACCGACGCGCTCCCCGCCGACCACGTGTGGCACCTCGGCGCGTCCCTCGCGGTGCAGGACGTCGACGGCAGCAACCTCTGGGGCGGGCGCACCTACGTCCGCGACGTCGGTTACACCTGGCGGGACGACCACGGCGTCATCGCGCACACCGGTGAGGTCGAACGGTCCCCGGGCCGGTACGCGCATGATCTCCAGTGGCGTGACCGGGCCGGCACTGTGCTGCTGACCGAGCGGAGGTGGCTCACCGCGTCGGTGGTCGCGCCGGACGCCTGGCGGCTCGACCTGGAGTCCGTCCTCGTCGCCCCCGACGACCGGGAGATCCGGCTGGGCAGCCCGGCCACCAACGGCCGCCCGGGCGGGGCCGGCTACGGCGGGTTCTTCTGGCGGGCCGCCGCCGACGGCGAACCGGCGGTGTTCACCGCCGACGCGGCCGGCGAGGAGACGGTCAACGGCAGCGCGGCGCCGTGGCTCGCGCTGACCGGCGTCCGGTCGGGTGCCGGGGCGTACACACTGGTCTTCGCGGGCCTCGGCCGCGCCGACCGGTGGTTCGTGCGGACCGGAATGTATCCCGGGGTCTGTGTGGCGTTCGCGTTCGACAGTCCGGCGGTGGTGCCGGCCGGTGGGAGCCGGCACGGCCGGTACCAGGTGTGGGTGGCCGACGGGACCCTTGACCGGGACGGCGTGGCGGCCCTGGTCGCGGCAGTGCGGTGACAGTGCTGAGCGGTTGCGGTCAGCGCGAGCGGTCGGTCAGCTCGCGGACGGCCACCTGGTACGCGGCCTGGGTATGGTACGGCCAGTGCCCCTCGATCGGCGGCGGCACGGTGTCCGCGGGGTCGATGGTCAGGCTGCGGGGGTCACGCAGTCGAATGTCGACGTCGACGCCGGGCGGTGCTCCGTCCGGGCCCGGAGGAAAGATCGGCCCACCGATCGGGTCGGTGTCACGCCACAGGTTGCGCCACCGCCACCCGATCCGCCCGCCCAGGTCGCGGAGCGTCCGCGGCCCGAGGTACGCCGGGTAGAGCCGCGCGTAGGTGCGTTGCAGCGGTGAGCCGTAGGTCAACAGCGACACCCGGGCCAGCACTGACGGCGGTAGTTGCAGGATGGTGGCGGCGGCGAGCACCGAGCCGTGGCTGTGCCCGGAGATGACCACCGGTCCCCGCGCGGTGAGCCCGGTGACCCGTTTCGCCAGCTCCGGGACAGCGCGGGCGGCGTAGCAGGGCGGCGCGAACGGGTGAACGGTTCGGGGCCAGAACGTGCCGAGGTCCCACAGCACCGCCACCACCCGCCGGGTCTGGGCGGACCGGTACGCCCGGAAACCGAGGATCATGAGGCAGATCACCAACATGCTGATCACCCAGACTCCGGCGTCGGTGACGTACGCGGCGAGCACGGCGAACGCGCCCCCGTGCCCGCCGAGGCGGGCCGCGAGCTGGGTGGGACCGATCCCGATCACGTCGAAGGCGACGGTGGCCAGCCCGATCGACGCGATCACCAGGAATGCGATCAGCACCGGGCCGAGCTCCTCGGTGATCCGCGACCGGGCGATGGTCTCCCGGACCAGGCTCAGCCGGCGCCGGTCCTGCGCCGGCACGTCGGGGTAGTCCCGTTCGATGATCCGCGCCGCCAGTCTCCGTCGCCGCCGGCGGCTCAGCAGGAGGGTCGCCGAGGTCACCGCCGCGCCGATCAGCAGCGCGGCGAGCCCGGCGAGGGCCGCCCACCAGTAGGCCACCGGCGGGTCCAGCGGGCCGACCACCGGCGGGTTGGGTCGGATCGGATCGGGGATGTCGCCGTGGTCGAGGGCGTCCGCGACGCGGTACACCAGGGTCGCGGTGAAGGCCGCGCCGACGCTCACGGCCGCCGCCGCCACGATCGGGGTGCCGAGCCCGCGCAGGAAGGGGCGTTCGTCGTCGCGGGCGGCACGCTGCCGGGTGTACGTGACGATGGTGAGCACGATCAGCAGGACGCCCTGCGTGGCGACCACCCCGGCGGCGGCGCCCTCGTACCCGGGCAGCTTGCCCAGACCGGCCGGTGCCGGATCCGCGAGCGTGGCAGTGCCGAGGCAGCACACGGTCACCACAGCGGTGGCCGCCCAGAGGGGGCGCAGGAGCCGCCGCGCCCTCGCCGGGCTGGTCGGCACGGGAAGGGCGAGCAGGACCACCTCGACCACGAGCAGCCCGACGGCGATCCCGAACAGCACGCCGTGACCGGGCGCGCCCACCCCACCCGGTGTGATGCCGGCGAGCAGTGCGACGTTCAGCGTCCCGACGCCGAGCACCACGTGAAGCTGGCGCAGCCAACCGGTGGTCTGTTCGTCCTGCCAGAAGCCGGGGTCGGTCAGGCTCTCGGTCCGTTCACCGGCCAGGCGTTGCGCCGACGACGGGCCGAACCCCTCGAAGGCCCGCGCCGACCTGGTGCCGATGGCCCAGACGACCCGCAGCGCCAGCAGCGGAACGATCGACAGCAGGGCCAGTCGGGGCCCGGTCGGGAGGGTGTGCAGCCAGGCCAGGTAGGGGCGGCTGGCCCGGCACCCGGGGTACGGCACACACTGCCAGCCGACCAGGTCCAGCGTGACGCCCACGGACGCCAGCACGAACGTGGCCGTCAGGGTGCCGGCGAGCAACCGGCACAGCGCGCCCAGCAGCCCCCACCGGTCGCGCCCCGGCGGGCGGAGCCAGATCGCCAGGTTGCTCAGCATGAAGGGCAGCAGCAGCAACATCGAGGCCGTCCGGACCGCCGCGCCGGCGGTCAACGAACCCCAGCGGTACGCCTCGACGGCGACTCCGCCGGTGGCCCCGCCGGCGGTGCCGCTGCCCGGCCGGGGCCGGAAGAAGCCGGCGTGCGCGTCTCCGGCGACCCGGACCACGATCGGGTGGTCGAGGATCCGTTCGGCGGTGACCCCGGAAATGCCGTGTACCCGCAGCTCCACGGCGTCGCGCCCCGGCGTCCTGTCCACGCCGTCAGGGTCACAGACAATCCACCGGGCCGTTGCTGATACGGCAAATCAACGGGGCGAGGGGGTGGTGGTCCGGGCTGGTAGGGCCGCGGTCACCCGGACGGCCTTGACGATCGCCGGGATGGAGCCGATCAACAGAATCAGGCCCCAGATGATCGCGATGATCGCGAAGACCAGTGCGGCCACGTCGTCGACGATGCTGACCAGGATCACCGGCACCAGGTTGTGCAGGAACTCCAGCACCACAGTGCACAGCAGGGTGGTGAGGATCAGCAGGACGAGGCCCTTGTTCTGCAGGAAACGCGGCTGGGCCAGCACCAGCATCCCGGCCCACACCAGCTTGAGCAGCAGCACCAGCCCGAGCAGCACCGCCGCCTCGCCGACCGGGAAGAAACCCCACAGCGCCAGGTACGCCAGGGTGCCGAACGGGACGGCCAGGAACAGCGACACCATGATGGACAGCTCCACGAACGCGACAACCAGCGCGATCAGCCCGACGATGATCAGGATGATCGCGAAGATCAGGCTGGCGACGCCCTGGACTCGACCCTGGACGCGCTCGGGCAGCAGCAGGCCCAGGCAGAACAGGCCGGTGCTCCAGACCGCCACCGCGTCGATCAACGCCAGGTAGCCGGTGCCCCGACCGGACGGTTCGCTGACCCCAGACACGTCGTCGATCTCCACGTCCAGCGCGCCGGCGCTGTCGGCGAGGGCCGCGCCGGCGTCGGCGCCGCCGAGCAGCAGCCCGGCACCGAGCTCCACCCCGATCGCCAGGACGATGGCGAGCATGGCCATCAGCAGGAACGGCTTGCGCAGGTCACCCACGGCGGCACCTTCCTCTCGGGTCCCTGTCGGGTCAGGACGTGGCCACGACGACAGTGCAGCCGCCCAGGCCGGGGCAGACCAGGCCCACCTCGGTGGCCTGGTCGACGGCGATCTTCGCCACCGCGCCGGTGCCGTCCGCCGCCGGCTCGACCTCGTCGCGGATGGTGAGGTCGGCGTCGCCGGGCGCCGGGGCGACGACGGTGAACCGGGCCGCGCTGCGCAGCACCAGGGTGCGCAACCTGCCGGGGTCCGCGACCCGCACCACGCAGTTGCCGGAGAACTCCAGCCGGCCCGCCTCGTCGGCGCAGTCGGCGCTGACCGTCGCCGGATCCACAGCGGAACGCTCGCCGCCCAGCGCGCCCAACCGGTCGACGAACCCGTGGCGGGCCCCCGGATCACCCCGGTCGTCGCGGCCCGCGCCGACCGCGACCACGAACAGCGCCACCAGCAGGACGGCGAGCAGCCCCAGCACCGCCTTCTGCCGTCCACTCATCGGGCCACTGCCTGCGCCACGATCTCGGTGAACCGGATCTCGTCGACGCCCGCGAAGTAGCGGTTCGTGCCCTGCGTCTTGCCGACCACGAGCAGCGTGACCTGGTGGGGGCCCTTGGCGAGCCGGACCGTGCCGACGTCCAGGAATTCCGTCTTGCGCACCGTTGGCGTGAAGCCGAGGAACGTGCCGCCGACCTGGTTGCCGTCGATGACGAAGACGGTGTTGGCGTAGTCGAGGGAGGTGGTGCGTACCGCGGCGAAACGCCAGGTGCCGTCGGCCGGGATCTGCACCGTCACGGTCACCTTGTCGCCGATGGCCAACCCCTGGAAGAACAACTGCTTGTCGCCGGACCAGGTCACCCCGCAGCAGTTGGGCTGCGCCTCCACCTTCGCCCCGTTCTTCGCCGGGGAGTCCACCACCGCGCCCGGCACCAGGCTCTCCGCCTCGACGGTGACCACCCGAGGCTCGCCGGGGGTCGGCTCGCCGTCACGGGTCAGCAACACCACCCCCACGGCGACCACCACCAGCACCAACGCCGCCGCCGCGGCGATCCACAACCATGGGGTACGCCGTGGCGGCGCTACCGCCCGCACCTCGTAGGTGACCCGGCCGCTGGAGCGTGAGCTCTCCTCCGGCGCGGTGTTCGCCGAGTACGCGAACCCGGTCATGTCGTAGCGCCGGGGCGGGGTGCCGGCCGGCACGGCGAGTTTGACCAGGAACGACACCGAGCCCTGGCCGGGTACCACCCGTTGGGGTTCGGCGACGGTGAACCACGCCCGCTGGGAGCCGTCACCGGGCGCCACGTCGAACACCACGGTGTCCGGCGCGTTGCCCGGGTTGGACACGGTGAAGGTCAGCTCGCCGCTGTTGCGCGGGTCGACCGTGAACTGCTCGGCGGCGGCGACGACCGCCCACTCGGTGGTCATGACGACTCCTCTTCCAGGACGATCTCGACGGTGGCCGACGCGGGTTTCTCCGCCTCGACGATGCGGGTGATCACGGCGAGCTGACCGGCGGCGGCGACCGGCACCCGCACCACGACGTGGAAGGCCCGCTCGGCGGGCTCGTCGATGACGAAGCCCGACGCCCCGGTGGCCAGTTCCAGGGCTCGTCGCATTCCGTACGGGGTGCCGCGCCAGCGGGCCAGCAGGGCGGCGTTGGCCACCAGGTCACGCAGCCGACCCACCGGCAGCGGCAGCGGGGTGTCCGGCCGGGGCGAGGTCACCACGTGGTCCATCGCCACCCAACGGGCCAGCCGCACCACCAGCCCGTCCGGCGCACGGTACGGGTCGAACAGCGCGTCCACCTCGGCGAGGATCGCCTCGTCCGGGGCGTGCAGCCCCTCCATCACGTCCAGCAGCGCCCAGAGCACGCTGCCCGGCACGCAGGCCCGCTGGTAGGCGGCGGGCAGCAGCCGCTCAATCGCCGAGCGTCGCATCCTGGCGCACCACCTCGATGTCGTGCTCGCCGGAGCAGAGCAGCCAGGTGTCGGGGACGGTCACCACGTCGGCGGTGGCCTGGTTGGCGCTGGGCGTCCAGGTGACGGCGTCGGCGCTGCGGTGTACGCCGCGTTCGCCGCCGGCCAGGATCAGCCGCTCCGTCGGGCCGGTGCCAGCCGCGGCGCCCCCGGCCGTCGAGCCGCTCACCGCGATGGCGTCGACCGGCACGAACCGGGTCCGGTCCCGCAACGGCAACCCGCAGTTGACAGACACCGCCTGCCACTGCGGCTGGGCGGCCAGGGTGTCCAGCCGCAGCACCCCGCCGCTCTGCGTGGCCGCCACCGCCTGCTGACCGGTGAACGCTAGGTCACGGCAGGTGCCGCCGATCCACCCGGCCTGCATCGACTGCCACTTCACGTCGGACTCGAACAGCCGGGTGCGGTGGCAGCCCTGGCCGGGCTTCTTCGGGTCCGGTTCGCCGGCGCCGCTCCACAGCAGGGTGGCCGGGCCGTCGTACTGCACGGCGAGGACCCGGTTGTCCACGTTGGCCAGACCGACGTGACCGAAGCTGCCGGGCCGGCCGCCGCCTGTCGACAGGTACACCCCGAAGCTGGCCTGCGCCGCCACCGCCACTCCCGGCGCGCCCCGCTCGGAGACGAACGTGCGGACCGCGTAGAAGCCCCGGTCGGCGTCGGTGGGGTCGACCAGGATCTGCAACGGCACCGCCCCGGGCAGCAGCGACACCTCGTACAGGCCGGTGTCGGTGGCCACCAGCAGCGCGCCGGCGCCGTCGCGGTCCAACCAGGCCACGTCGGAGATCCGCGAGTCCAGGTCGGTGAGCAACGACCACGTCTCGCCCAGGTCGGTGCTCAGGTGCACCCGGGAGCCGCCCGAGGCGCGCAGCGTCACCACCGCCACCGAACCGGGACGCGCGACGATGCCCGGCCGTACCGGCGCGGGCGCGGGCGCGACCCGCAGCACCGTCTCGCCGTCGAACCGACCGGCCGGTTCCCAACCCGAGCCGCCGTTGCTGGAGCGGAACAGCACCGGGCCGCGCCCGGCGTACCAGGTGCGCGGCTGGTACTGGTCCACGGCGAGGGCGCGGACGTCGGCGTCGGGGGCCTCGTCGACCACGAACCGCACCGACTCGACGTAGCGCACCCCCGGCTCGGCGTGCTCCAGCAGCCGGTACACGTTGGAGGCCCGCAGTGGCTCGCCGAACGGCCAACCGGTCGGGTTGAGCGCGGTGGGCAGCGGGCTCAACGTCTGGTGCAGCCGGTCGTGGATGCGGCGACGGACCGCGTCCACGTCCTCCTCGCGGCGGACCACCACCCGGGCCCGCACGGACACCGCCTTGAACCTCGCCCAGGTGGCCCGGGAGCGGATGCCGACCATCCGGCGTTCCTCCAGGTCCGCCTCGACCCGATGGCGCGCCTCGGGTACCTCGTGCTCGCGCAGCAGCGCCACCGGCAGCCGACCGCCCGGTCGGGCGGCCTCCGGCACGTACGGCACCAGCACCACCTCGACCTCGCCCGGCTGGGCGAAGCTGTACACCGCCGCGCGGGTGAACGCCCGCGCCCGCGCCACCGCGCCGGAGCTGGTCGCGAGGATCTCGAAGTCGCGGGCGGTGACCGCCCGTTGCTGGGCGAAGAACTCGTACGGGCCGCGCAGCAGCACCGACTCCAGCGCCTCCATCTCCCGGCCCCCGGCCGCCGGGGCGGGGTTGTCCACGCGTACCCCCGGTAGCGGGTCACGCAGGCTGGTCAGCGTGCCCGCCGCCACGTTGCCGGTGGGTCCGCCACCGGCGCGGTACCAGAGCCGGATCTGCCGTCCGGCCGGCGGCACCGCCGCGACGGTCACCGGCGCTACGGTGCTCGCCGGTGCTGCCGCGTCGGCAGTGGCCTCGCCGTGCGGGGTCGCCCCGGCGGGGGGTCGCAGGTCGAGGGCCGGGGCGAAGATGACAGTGCCGGAGCAGCGGTCGACAAGGTACGCCTTGGCCTGCGGACCGAGCCCGGCGAAGCTGTCCACCGGCTGCCAGATCTCGAACGTGCGGGAGTCGTGCTCGCGGGCCGCCGCACCCAGCTCGACAGTGCCGGCCGGCACCTCCACCCCGAGCAGCAGGTCCAGCGCCTCGGCGGTGCGTGTCAGCGGCGCGCGCGTCGCGCGCAGAACCTGCCCCGGCTGGCCGGTGCCGACCCCGAGCAACTCCGCCTCGACCGGCTCGCAGTGGTGCATCCGCACCGTCACCGACGTCTCGTCGGCAGGCAGCAGCGTCGGCTCGGTGGTGACGAACACGACAGGCCGAGGGTCCGCGCCCCGGGCCGCGGCGACCCGCAGCCCGGCCGGGATCCGGACCGCACCGCGGTCGGTGCCGGTACGGGTGAACCGGACGTCCGCCCAGGCCGCTGTCGGCGCGTGCCGGGTGACCCCGAGCAGGTTCAGAAACGAGACGTACGCCTTCTCCGGCAACTGGTTCAACCGGTAGATCATCACCTCGGTGAGGTGTGCGAACGTCTCCACCAGTGCCATGCCGGGGTCGTGCGCCGACAGGTCGGTCCACGCCGGGCAGGACTGCCGGATCCGTTCCCGGGCCTCGGTGACCAGGTCGAGGAAGCCGCGATCGTCCAGGTGCGGCACGGGCAGCGTCATGATGCTCCTCCCTGAGCGGGCTCGTCGACCGGGAGCAGATCCACTGAGAAGACCAGTTGCCCGGGGGTCAGGCTGGCCCGCACCCGGTAGTCCAACCGGATCACCAACCGCCACGCGTCGTCCGGGTCCGGCCCGGCGTCCACGTCGATCACCTCGACCCGGGGCTCCCACCGGGCGATGGCCTGCCGGACGTAGTGAATGGCCAGGCCGGCCGTGGTGTCGTCGTTGGGCGCGAAAACCAACCGGTGCAGCCGGGAGCCGTACCCGGGTCGCATCAGCCGCTCGCCCGGCGTGGTCGACAGGAGCAGGAACAGCGCCTGCCGTACGCTCTCGTCGCCCTCGGTCATCGCCAGGCCGCCGGCCGCGGTGAGCGCCAACCCGCCGGTGCGGCCGGCGTCGAAGCCGGCGCCGACGAAGCGGAAGGCCCTCATCGGTCCGCCCCCAGGAACTGTTGGCGGGGGTCGCGCACCGTGTGCTTGACCAACCCCGGCGGTGTGCCGTTGGTGAACCCCTCCAGGTGCGACAGCACCACCCGGTGCCCGTCGACGCGGATCCAGTCGCTGTAGCCGACCCGGACGGTCAGCGTCGTCGTGCACGGCTTGATGGTCGGGCCGTAGTTCGGGCAGGCGACGATCGTGCGTCCCTCCGGGTCGTCGTCGACGAGCACTGGCACACCGGTGACGGTCACCCACTGCCGCGAGGGTCGGTTCTCGACCCGGCCGTCGTGATCGCAGGTGATCACGGAGTCCCTGTGGATCCAGCGCATCAGCCGCCTCCTTCGTGGTGGGCGCGGGCGAGCGAACGAGCCTGCTCCGCCGCGGTGCTCGGGTCCTCGGTCGAGTCGGCGTGCAGGAAGTCCACGCTGCGGGCGCGCACCACGATGGCCCGGCCGGGTGCGGAGATCACCAGGTCGGACGCCGCGTGCAGGGTGGCCAGGTCGGGGGTCAGCTCCAGGAAGCTTCCGCCCTCGGTGCCCAGCCGCAGGCTGCGCCGCACGTCGTCGACGACGATCGACTGTCCGCCGGCGGTGCGCATCGTCCAGCGGCGGGCCCTTCCGTCGTCGATGCCCGCGTCGTACGGCTCGACGGCGCCGAACAGCGAACCGAGCACGATGCCCGAGGCCGGCTCGCCGCCGGGCAGCACCACCAGCACGGTGTCGCCCGGATCGGGCAGCGCCACGAGACCCTTGCCCGGCCCGGCCCCGGGGCAGAGCACGGCGAGCCAGCCGGCGTCGAGGTCCCCGTACGCCGGCAGGGTCAACCGGACCCGGCCCAGCCCGTCCGGGTCGGCGACGTCGGTGACGCTGCCGAGGGTGACCACCGCCCCGCCGCCCGGGGTCGTCGGGGTGGCCGGCGGCGCAGTGGAGAAACGGGTCAGGTGCCCGTTGCCGTCCACCGTGTGCACCACCTCGGTCAGCACGTACGTCCCGGCGACCGGGTCGGGCACCCCGCCGAGGTCGACGCGCCGGCCCGGCCGTAGCGCCGGATCGCCCTCGGCCACCCCCTCGGCCGTGGCCAGCGCCGCCGCGCGGGTGTCCAACCGGGCCTGGGCCAGCGCCGCCAACTCGTCGTCGCTGCGGCCGGGCTGGTCCACGGCGGTGCGAACGCCGCCGGCACCCACGTCGGCCGGGTCCGGGCGGTCGTCGGCGGGTCGGCCGCAGCGCGCCTCGTCGACCTGCTGGCTGATCACCTCGGCCCGCTGCGGGTGCCAGCCCAGTGCCGCACTGGCACCGCTGGCCTGGTCGGTGTTCGTGGACAGTCGCAGGGTGTGCACTCCCGCGCCGAGCGTCAACGCGACAGGCTCCCCGTAGCCGGCGAGGGTGACCAGCCGGACGCCGTCACCGTCGGCGGCCAGGTGCAGCCCGGCCCGGCCGGCCACCTCGCGCAGCAGCTCCAGGTCGCTGTGCCGGTGTTGGAGCAGCCGCTCCAACCGAGGGCCGTCGACCTCGGCCGTCACCGCCAGCCCCACCGCGCCGCACAGTTCCCGGGCCAGCTCGACGGCGGTCACCGCGGTGAAGACCCGTAACCCCTGCCGCTTGCGCAGCCGGTGCAGCCTGTCGTACGCCCGCAGCCGCAGCACCGCCGCCCCGTCGGCGGCGAACTCCACCTCCACGCAGGTGACCTCGCCGCTGAACAGGGCGTCCACGTGGTCGGCGAGCCGTACGTCGAGCGCCGTGCCGGGACGTACCGCCGGGTCGAACGCGCCGGTCCCGGCGGTGGTGGCGAGCACCAGCTCGGCCTGGGTGGGCTGGTTGAGCCGGGCCGCCACCCGCACTGAGCGGACCCGCTGACGAGCCGCGCCGACCAGCTCGACGCCGTCGAGCAGGACGATCAACGCCCGGGGCGCGACGCTGGTCACGGCGTACCCCCGGGACTGCCGGACCCGCTCGGAACCGCGCCGGTCGGGCCGGTGGCCCTGTCCCACGGCGCTCCGGCGACCGAAGCGCCCAGGTACGACGCTCCCGCGCCCACAGCACCCGCCACCGACCGCGCCAACCCGGTCACCGAAGCGGTGCCGGCGGTCGGTGGGACGGCGAGGGTGGTGCCGGCCGGCACGGCGAGGGGATCGGTGATCCGGTTGTGTTCGGCAAGCAGCCGCCAGCGCAGCGGCGAGCCCAGCGCGTCGTTTGCCAGCAGGTCGAAGCGCACACCGGAGCGGCCCGGCTCGGCCGCGCCGTCACCGGCGGCGATCACCGCGCTGCCCGGCGCGGCGGTCGGGGTGCTCGCCGCGGCCAACTCCTCGGCGAAACCGGCCTCGGCCTGATCGGCCGTCTCCGCGGCGCGGACCAGCTTCAGCCGCAACCAGGACCGCCGCGGCGACCCGGTGCCGGTGAACGCGTCGAACCGTTCCGCCACCGCGACGATCACACCCGGCACGTTCCAGGTCTTGCCCCAGACCAACCGGACCAACGGCGGTCGCAGCCAACCATGCTCGGCGGTGGAATTCTCCGCCAGCATCCACAGCGGACGCGTGAGCACCCGGACGTCGGCCGGACGCAGTTGCGCCTCCACGAAGTCGACGTCGAAAAGCAGGTCCAACACCAGCTCGGTACGGCCACCGCCGGTGAAGACCAGCGGGTCGTCGGCCAGACCGGACCCGGTGAGCTGCCCGCCGTCGGCACCCCGTTGGCGTACGCCGGCGAGCCGGGTCACCTGCACGGTCTCCGGGTTGAGCAGACAGTCCACCCGAACGCCCGAGGAGTCGATGAGGAAGGCGACGCGTTCCATCAGTCACCCGCCTGTTCCCGGTCCAGTCGGGTCAGATGGGCGTTGTCCACCGACGCCCCGGCGACCGACCACAGCGCGGTGTCGTCGGGCAGCGCCGGCCATGGGTCGACACTCCGCGTCGCCGCGCTGGGCGACGGCCCGTCGACGCCCGACGCTCGCCCACCGCCGGCCGCTCCCGTCAGTGCGTCGCGCAGCGGGGCCACGGGCCCGGGTAGTGCCGGTTCGCCGGGCAGGGCCAGCCAGGGTCCACCGTCCCCGAGGCGATCCAGTTCGCCGCGCGCGGATGATGACGGGTTCCCGCCGCTCGTTGCCGTCGCACCGGCCCAGGACGCGTCGACCCCGCCCCGGGTCGGCCCGTTCACGAAGCGGTGCCCAGCCACCGCGTCCACCTGCGACGTCCGCGCCACGCTCGGCGCACCACCACGTGGGTGCCCGCCCGCATCCCCTCTCGGCCGGGCCTGGCCGTCCACCAGGTCGCCCCGGAACCCGTCGTGACCAGCCGAGAGTCGATCGGCGGTGGGTAGTGCGATGGAGGAGTCGGCGGAACGCCGGTGGGCGACCTCGCCGGGCCACTGTGCGTCAGGGTGCGGGTGGGAGGTGGTTCGGGTGGCTTCGCCATCCGCCCGGGGCAGCCCGCTCGCGTCGAGAGCCGTGCTGTCGAGGGCCATGGTGTCGAGGGCCGTGGTGTCGACCCGGGCCGCCCGCAGTACCGGAGGCGCCGCCGCGCCCGGTCCCGCCGGCCCTGTCGAACCGGCTGGCGGGGTCGACGGATCCGGCCAGGTGGACCCGGCCGGCATGATGGTCAGGTCCGAGCTGGTCGGGGGCGTCCCGTCGCCGGATGGGCAGGCAGCACCGGTGCCCGTACCGTCGGGCTGGTCACCGGCTCGCGACGGGCCCGCCCTGCCGGTTCGGCCCTCGGCCCGCGACCGGGTCGACCCCTTGTCCCCGCTCGCACCGGGCCCGCCCACGTCTCCCGCGTCGCCGAGCCTGTCGAGCCTGGGCCCGCCGGATCCGCCGGACCTGCCGGATCCGCCAAGCCTGTCGGACCTGCTGAACCTGGCGTTCGTGACCGGGTCCGCGCCGTCGGCGTCGACCCGAGCGGCCGGCTCGCCCTGCCCGCCGTTGCGGACCCCGGCCTCGGCGTTGCCGGTCGGGGACGGGTCGAGGTCCAGGTCGTGCAGCAGGCCTGGCGCGTGGGCCGCGACAAGGTCCAGCCAGTGCCGCGGAGGCTCCCCGAAACGGCGGGGGGCCACCACTGGCGTCTGCGACGGCGGCGGAAGGTGGCCGGCGGGCTCGACCCGCCCGGCGAGGCGTTGCACCGCCCCGGCCGCCGAGCGCAGCCGGCCGGCCAGCCAGCTACGCGGGCGTCGGCGCGGTGGCACCGCCGGTCTCCAGCTCCAGGCCCTCGTAGCGCAGGGTCAGCGAGGCGATGGCGATCTCGTGGCTGAGGGTGTTGAGGTGTGCCCCGCGCCACCGGGTCGGCCAGGCGTCGATCAGGTTCCAGCGCAGCACCTCGGCCGTCCCGACCGAGTCGAGCAGCACCACTGACACGTTGCGGCGGTTGAGAGTGCCCTGGGCGGTGGCGTTCACCCAGTCCCACAACTCACGGGAGGCGGTGAGGCCGAAGTGCAGCGTCACCGGCTCGTACTCGGCCTGGCCGGGCACCATCCGCATCCGACCCAGGCCGTGCTCCCGGTACGGCTGCCCGGGGATGTTCACCTCCAACCCGGTCATCTCGGTGAAGTGGCCGTTGGTGACGCCGTTGATGAGCAGTCGGAAGTTGTACGCCCGGTACGGGTCGACAGGGGCCCCGGGTTGCGGGGTGGCGGTGGTGGGCATGTCAGCCTCCGATCGTCTCGGTCTCGGTGCCGCCGGCCCACTGGCTCAGCTTGAACACCACGAATTCGGCGGGCTTGACGACAGCGATGCCGATGTGGGCGATCACCATGCCCGCGTCGCGGACGTCCGGCGGGTTGGTCTCCTCGTCGCACTTGACGAAGAACGCCTCCTCCGGGCTGCGCCCCAGCAACGCGCCGTCGCGCCACACCCGGGTGAGGAACGCCCCGATGTCGCGCCGGATCGAACGCCAGAGGGTGAAGTCGTTGGGCTCGAACACCATCCACCGGGTGCCGTTGGCGATGGCCTGTTCGATGGCGATGCTGAGGCGTCGGACGTTGAGGTAGCGCCACTCGCTGGCCTCGGCGGCGAGCGTACGGGCGCCCCAGACGCGGATGCCCTCGCCGGCGAAGTAGCGGATCACGTTGACGCCCTTGGGGTTGAGCACGTCGTGTTCCGGTCGGGTGACCAGGTAACCCAGGTCGACGGCGCCGCGTACCGGTTCGTTGGCCGGTGCCTTGTGCACCCCGCGCAGGGCGTCGGTGCGGGCCCAGATGCCGGCCAGGTGCCCGCTCGGCGGGGTGAGTTCCAACTCGCCGCTGATCGGGTCGCGCACCCGTAGCCAGGGGTAGTAGAACGCGCCGAACTCGGACTGTCGCGGCCGGTAGGCGGCACCCTCGTGGCCGCCGGAGCCGCCCGGCTGGGCCGTGCCGCCGCCGGGACCGCCGCCCGTACCCTCGGCGGGTTTCGGGGGTTTGCCGGAGGACGGCGTGGCCACCCGGGTCAACGCGGAGATGTCGTCGATGTCCGGCGCCGGGTCGCAGATCGCCACCATGGTGCGGGTGCGCTCGGCCATGCTGAGCAGCGCCTCGTGGGACACCACGTCGTGGAACCCGGGCGCGGCGATGATGGAGATCTCGTCGACGGCCTCCAGCAGTTGCAGACCGCCACGCCGCTGCCCGGTGCCGGTGATCGCGCCACCCTCGCCGACGTTCACCACCCAGCAGCGGGCGCCCCCGTTGTCCAGGAAGCCGAAGACCGCCCGGGCCAGCGGGGTGCTCTCCACCCGCTCACCACCGGCGAAGAGGCGCAGGAACTCCGTCCAGTTGTTGACCGGCACCGCCTTGCCCAGGTGGGCGGAGCGGTCCGGGGCGACGCCGACGAAGGCGGCGATGCTGGTGCTCGCCGGCCCGATCGGTCGGGCGCCGCTGGGGACCTCCTCGACATAGATGCCGGGGGAGAAGTAACTGGGCATCGGTCCTCCTGTGCCTGTGGGTGTCAGTGGGTCGGTGGCGCGCAGACGATGACGATGTCGTCCTCGGCCGGGTCGACGTCTGCGGTGAGGACGAGCCCGCGTCCGGTCAGCCGCAGCCGGACCGGGCCCGGGTGCTCGGGGTCGTGCGGGACACCGACGATCAGGAACCGGCCCGCGGTGTCGGTGCGGGTGGCGGACCCGGTGGCGGGCAGCTCGACCCGCATCGCGGCCAGTGGCTGCTCCTGGGGGCCGACCACCCGCCCACTGAGGCTGCGCACGTCGAGTTGCCGCAACCGCAGCGGTTGCAGCACCGGCGGCGCGGCCGGAGTCGGGTGCTCCACCTGCGCCGCCACGTCGATCAGCAGCGCCGGTCGGGGCGCCGTGCCGAATGCCGTCCACAGTGCCGGATCGCCCGCCTCCAGCACGACCGGGTAACTGCCATCGTTGGTAGCGGCGGTGAGTACCCGGTCCAGCCGGGGCAACCCGGCCGGACCGGTGACGCAGAGCAGGTGGCGGACAGTGAACCGGTACGGTTCGCGGACCGCGCCGCTGGAGCGGGTCTGCCGGGCGGTGCGCAGCTCCATCGGCCAGAGGGTGAGCCCGTCGGCGTCGTCGCACGGGCGGGGCGGGCCGATCGGGACCGGTTCCCCCGCCGCGCTGGTCACCCAGGCGGCCAGCGCGGCGGTGGCGGTCTCGATCGGTCCGCGCCCGTGGGTGGTCATCGCGGCGGCGTCCCCTGGATCCGGTACGCGATGGCTTCGTTCCACACGTGCGGGTAGACGCCGATCTCGAAGTACCGGGTGAAGCGGTTGATCGGCGCGTTGGTGTGGTCGTGGTAGAGCAGCCACACCGGCGCGATGGTGAACAGGACGTAGTTGGCCAGCACCAGGGGGATGTAGAGCGGACCGAGCAGGCGACCCTGGAAGATGTGCACGTCCTCGTGCCGCTGGATGCCGGAGCTGGAGCCGGCGCAGACGGTGCCGATGGTGGTGGCGTAGCGGGGTGAGACCCCCTCCACCACGCTGACCCGTCCGCTGCCCAGCGACGTGGGCCGGTCCAGTGAGTGCCCGAAGATCAGGTGCACGGTCAGGTAGATGGCGCCGACGACAGTGTTGAGCAGACTCCAGGTGTGGTCGACGACGAAGAGGAAGATGCCGCGCGCGTCCGAGGCGTACACCCCGGCGGAGGCCACCGACCAGCCGAAGACCGCGCCGACCACCAGGCCCACGACGGCGCCGATCAGCAGCCCGATCGAGCCACCGGCGAGGAAGCCGAGCAGGGCGGCGAAGCCGACCTGGATGGCTGCGCTGAGAATTCCGAAGACCATGACGGCACCCCTCAGACCCAGGAACGGAAGACTCGGGGTTCACGGCCCTGCGCGACCTGGGTCGGCGACGGTTGGGTCGCCTGCCGGTTGCCGGGCGGGAACTGGTTGACGCCGAGCGCGGCGGAGAAGATGACAAGCGCGTTGAAGAACGCGATGACCCACTTCTCGCCGCCGGCGTCGTCGGCGAACGCCGCTGTCAGGTAGGACAGCAGCAGCGCGATGGCGATGGCGATCCACTTGCGGAGCTTGTCGCCGCTCGGGCCGATCAGCCCGCCGATGACGTTGGTGGCCAGCACTGTGGCGGCGCTCGCGCCGGCGATGGTCCCCAGGGCTGCCCAGGTGAAGAGATCGTTCATGACGATCCCCCTTCTGCGATGGTGCGACCGGGATGTGGTGGTGGTGAGGTCCGGTGTCCCTGCGGGGAGCACCGGGGCCGGTCGCCGTCGTTTCGGGGGCGGCCGGGGCCGGGCGTGGCCGGCTGAGCCGGCCACCAGATGGATCAGCCGGGCCCCGGGGCGCCGGCGGGCGGGCCCGGCGGCGGGGTCGGACCGGGCGCAGCCGGCGCCGCGGGGTGACGGCGACGAACCAGGAGTACGCCCACCGCGGCGAGCAGCAGCAGGAGGAGGACACCGCCGACGACCAGCAGCCAGGGGAACCCGCTGTCGTCCTCCTCGCCGGCGGCAACCGGTGAGGAGGACGGTCGCGCTGGCGCCTCGGCAACGGCCCGCAGTTCGGCTGGCTTCTCCTGGTTGGGGTCGACCTTCCAACTGACCGAACGGCCGTTGACGGTGCCATTGCTGTCGATCACCCGGCCGGGGAATGTCACCGAGATCTCGAACGACATCAGCTTGAGGAACGCCTGTTGGTTTTGCGGATTCTGCTCCGCAACCTTTCCGCCATACTTCTTGGGATCGAGCGGCAGCGTGAAGCGGTACAGATCCCCGTCCCTGACCAGTTTCACGCTCTCGGTGTCGAACCCGGCGAGCGGCGCCTTGCGGTAACTGATCTGGGACCCGTAGAAAGTGTCGTCCTGGTAAAGGGTTTCCTCGCCCGCCGGTAGGGCGGGGATGTTCTGCCGCAGCTCCGCGAAGGCGACCGGGAGGTTCTTGTTACGACCACTCAGCACGGACTTCTGGGCCGTCAGCAGGAGCTGCCCGTCGACAGTGTCGTCGGCGTTGACTGTCAACCCCATGTTGAGTTGCATGCAGCCGCTCAGCGCGGCGAGAAGAAGGAGGCACACCGCGACGCGGAGTGCCCTGCCGCGGTTGACTCTCCTGTTCATGGGGTCAGTGTGTGTGATCGCTTTCACCATCAGCAGTCAACGATCGGTCACAACGAAGTCGCCGATTGTACCGGCGCACTGTCGCCTTTGATTAGCCCCGACGACGACCCGAATGACTATTCTGGAGCTTTGGGGCCGCGACGGTTCCTCGCCGGCCGTAGTCTGGTCGGATGAGAATTGTCGCGTGCGTCCTGTTGGTAGATCCCGACGGGCAGTTGCTGCTGCAACTGCGCGACGGCAACGCGACGCACCACCCGAACGTGTGGGGGCTGCCCGGCGGCCACGGCGAGCCGGGGGAGACGCCGGAGCGGACCGCCGAGCGGGAGTTGTGGGAGGAGACCGGCCTGCGGGCCGACGGGCCACTGCGCCCGGTCGCCGTGCAGTCGCTGCCCGAGCTGGCCCGGGTGAAGCACTACTTCCTCGGCAGCACCAGCGCCCGGCAGGAGGACGTGGTGCTCGGCGAGGGCGCGGCGATGCTCTTCGTCCCCGGTGCCGAGGTGCTCGACGGTCGTCAGTGGACTCCGGGCACCGTGGAGGTGTTGACCGAGTTCCTCGCCTCAGCCGAGTACACCGCCCTGGCCACCGGCCGGATCGCCGGGCCGGCTCAGCCCGCCGGTGGTCGCCAGTCCGCGTAGCGAGCCATGCTGCGCAGGGCCAGCCGGCTCGGGATGAGCCGCAACGCGACGGTCCGCATCGCGAAGGCAATCGGGTTGTGCAGCTGCTGTCCGAACCGCCCGGCAACGTAGGAGGCACGGGCGACGGACTGACTACGCGGTCGACGCTGCTCGTCGTACGCGGCCAGGGCGGCGGGTACTTCCTTGGCGCCGCCGGCGCAGACCGCGCCGAGCACCACCGCGTCCTCGATCGCCTGCCCTGCGCCCTGCCCGAGGTTGGGCGTCATCGGGTGGGCGGCGTCGCCGAGCAACGCCACCCGCCCCCGCACGTACGAGGGCAAGGGCTCGGCCAGGTAGTGGATGTCGTTACGTAGGACGGCTTCGGGCGGGGTCGCGGCGAGAAGCTCCGGGATGGGGGCATGCCAGTCGCCGAAGTGCTCCCGCACGGCCGCCAGTTCGTCGGGGGCGTGGCCGCCCGGCGGGGCGTTCAGCGCGCCGTACCAGTAGAGCTGGCCGTCACCGATCGGCACCATGCCGAACTCGGCTCCCGGCCCCCAGGTGATGGCGGCCGGGATCGGATCGGGAAACGCGATGGCCGCTCGCCAGGTCGTCGATCCGGCGTACACCGGGCCGGGGTGTTGCGGCCAGAGTTGGGCGCGGACCCGGCTGCGCAGGCCGTCGGCGCCGACCACCAGATCGGCGGTGAGGGTGTGGGGGCCGTCCGGCCTCTGGTAGCGCACCTCGGCGCGGTCCGGGCCCGACTCTACGTGCTCCACCACGGCGTCGGTGTGCAGCGACGACGCCGGCAGGGCCTCGCGCAGGGTGCGGTGCAGCGTGGCCCGGTGTACGCCGAGCGCCGTGGTGCCCAGCTGCCTGATCATCTCCGAGGCGTCCACCCGGGACAGCCACCGCCCGTGCCGGTCGCGCATTCCGCCGGGTGCCTCACCGTGTCCACCCCGGCGCAGGGCCGGGCCGAGACCGAGGGCGTCCACCCCGCGCACGGCGTTGGCCATCAGGCTCAGGCCGGCACCGACCTCGCGCATTTCGGGGGCGCGCTCCAGCACTGTGACCCGCCACCCGCGCCGGTGCAGGGCGAGTGCCGCGCTCAACCCGCCGATGCCGGCACCCACCACCACCGCGTGTGAGTCGTCCATGTCGATCCTCCTTCTACATCTGTAGAAGAGCGATACTACCTGCGGACCACCGGAAGGGAGGAGAGCCATGACGGCGCGGGCGAACCGGATCGCGACACTTACCGACGCGGCCATCGAGCTGATCGCCGACGGTGGCATGCGAGCCCTGACCCACCGCGCGGTCGACGGCCGCGCCGGAATGCCGCCGGGCACCACCTCCGCGTACCTGCGGACCCGGCAGGCGCTGATCGAGGCGGTCGTCGGACGGCTCGCCGAACGGGACCGGGCCGACCTGGCCGCGTACGACCTGCCCAGCGGCCCGCCACCCCCGACCCCTGCCCCCCGGCTCGACAGCGGCGACCTCGACGCACTCGCCGCCGGCGTCGCCGAGGTGCTCGACCGCTGGTTGAGCACCGGGCGCAGCCGGAGCCTCGCCCGCTACGCCTGCCTCTTGGAGGCGGTGCACCGGCCCGAGCTGCGCGGCATCCTGCAACACGGCACCGGCCTGCGGGTGCAGGCCCGGGACCTACTGACCCGGGCCGGGGCCACCGACCCCGAGCGGCAGGGCGACCAGTTCGTGGCGTTCGTGGACGGGCTGCTCTTCGACCGGCTGGCCGGAGCGGGCGCGCTCAGCGCCCCACCGCCCGGCACCGCGGCCAGTCGGGCCGACCTGAGCTCCGCCGTCCGTACGCTGCTGCGCGCCCTCAGCGGAGCCTGACCTGGACGGCGCGCCCGTCGTCGATCAGGTCGCCCGGCCCGGCATCGCGCGGACCCGTCGGCCCGCTGGCACCCGGGCGGGTAGCGACGCCCTGGCACCCGGGCGGGTAGCAAGCAGCCCGGTGATCAGGTCCGACGCGTGATGGGAGACGATCGCCTCGGGACGCCGCCGGCCGCCGGCATGGTGCCATGGGCCGGTCCTTTGGAGCTGAATCGTTTACGACATCGAACCTGATGCGTTTACGGCATCAGCTCCAAAGGGGGGAACGGACGGCCTGCTGCGGCGAGCCAGCGGCGTGGTGTCGCACTTCCGGCGGCGCGGCGGACCGGCCGGCCGGCGTGGGCGGGAGAGGGTGGGCGATGACGCGGTTCAGCGGCCTGCGGACGGCCGGCGGGCGGTTGCGGCAGGGCTGGCGGCCGGTGCTGGAGGCGACCGTCGCGGCGACCGTGGCCTGGCTGCTGGCCACCCGGTTGCTCGCCCACCCGCAGCCCTTCTTCGCGCCGGCCGCCGCGCTGATCGTCCTCGGTCAGGCCCGGGGGCAGCGCATCCGCCGGGCCGTCGAGGTCATCCTCGGGGTAGCCGCCGGGGTGCTCGTCGCCGACCTGGTGGTGCAGGCGCTCGGCCCGGGCAGCACCTGGACGGTGTTCACAGTCATCCTGCTCACCGTCCTCCTCGCGGTGGCCTTCGGCGCCACCGGCGTGACGCTGGTGCAGGCGGCCGTCTCGGCGCTCTACCTGGTGGTGGTCGCACCACCGGACGGCTCGTTGGTGCCGTTCCGCTTCGTTGACGCGCTGGTCGGCGGCGTGGTCGCCCTCGCGGCCAGCCTGCTGGTCGACGCCCGGCATCCGCTGGCGCCGCTGGTCGCCGAGGTGCGGCGGACCTTCGACGAGTTGGCCGGGCTGCTCGGCGGGATCGCCGACGCGCTGGACGACCGCGACGAGCCGGCGGCGGTCGCCGCGCTGCGGCAGGCCCGGGGGATGGACGCCCGGGTGGACGGGCTGCGCGACGGAGTGCTGGCCGCCGGTGAGGCGCTGCGGCTCAACGTCCGTCGACGTCGGCACATCGGTCGGCTGCGCTCCGTGGACGAGTCGATCCGGCAGATCGACTACGCGGTCCGCAATGTGCGGGTGCTGGCCCGTGCGGGCGTGACCCTCAGCCGGCTGCACACCCCGGCCCCGCCCGAGCTGGGCGCCGCCCTGCGGTCGCTGGCCGAGGCGGTCCGTCAGGCCGGTGCCGCCCTCGCCGCGGACCTGAACGGGCAGGAGGAGACCGCCGACCGGCACGCCAGCCGGGCCGACGAGTCGGCGTTGGCCGCTGTGCACGCCGCCGGGCAACTCTTCGGCCCCACGCAGACCCTCCCCCTGGCGATGATCATCGGTCAGGTTCGGGCCACGGCCATCGACCTGCTGCGGGGCGTCAACCCGGAGGACGACGCCGCAGTCCTCGCCCGCGTCGACGACGCCCTCGGCCTCCCCCCGGTCTGACGTCCGTACCGATCAGCGGCAGTTCCCACGCCCCGCCCGGGTCGATCAAGGACTTGTGGTGCCTCCCGTAAGCCACTTTCCGTCGTCAATCGCCCACCACAACTCCATGATCGACCAGGCTGCGGCGGGGCGGGGCGGGGCGGGGCGGGGCGGGGTGGGGTGGGTTACGTGGTGAGCCAGGCGAGGGCGGAATCGCGGATCGGGGTGGGAACGTCATGGCCGCCGGGGAACTCCTCGTAGGTCACGTCGTAGCCGAGGTCGTGCAGGTGGGGGACGAGACGGCGGCTGCACACGTCGATGGGCAGCACCCGGTCGTCGACCCCGTGCGAGATGAAGATCCGTGGCCGGCCGTGGGTGACCGGTGGGGCGGCGAAGCCGGGGGAGAAGGCCAGCACCGCGTCGACCAGATCCCCGTTCGCCAAGCCCAGGGACAGCGCGTACGAGGCGCCGTCGGAGAAGCCACCGACCGTCACATCGGCCACCGGGTAGGTGTCGAAGACGGTCGCCAACAGCCCGTCGATGCGCCCCACGTCCGCCCCGAAACCGCCGGCGATCAGGTCCCAACTGGCCGCCGACGAGTCCGGGGCCACAAGCAGCAGGTGCTGCGCGTCCGCGACCGGCAACAGCAGGTCCAGCCCCTGTCGCGCGGAACCGCCCGCGCCGTGCAGGAGCAGCACCAACCGGTACGCCGAAGCGTCGGTCGCCGGCTCCGGGGCGTACCCCAGGGCCAGCCGGTCACCGTCGGGACCGGTCATCGGCACCAGCCCGGTGCGGCCCTGCGCCACCGGCGGGTGGCGGCGGGCGGTCAACCGGCCGTCCCGGGGGCTCGGCGCCGGGTCCCAGTGCGACGGCGCGGAGTCGGACACGGGTCGGCGCTCCTCACGCTGGACGAAAGGTCCGACGCGGTTACCCGGCCCGGACGGGGTTAACCGCCGAGCGTCGACTCAGGCGCTGGCCCGCGCCACCAGGGCCGACGGGAAGAGGGTCGCCGGTGCTGCCGGGCGTCCGTCCAGCAGAGCGGTGGCCGCTGCGACAGCGATCCGCCCCACCGGGTGACTCGCCGTGGTCAGCGCCGGGGCGGTCATCCCGGCCAACGGAATGTCGTCGAAGCCGGCCACAGCGACGTCGCCGGGCACCCGCACACCGGCGTCCCGTAGGCCCGCGATCACCCCGAGCGCGGTGTCGTCGCTGATCGCGTAGACCGCGTCGATGTCCGGCCAGCGCTGCAGCGCCTCGCCGGCCGCCGTCCGGCCGCGCGCCGCCCGGAAGTCCCCGGGCAGTATCCGCTCCGGTAGGCCCGCCTCGGCCATCAGCCGGCGGTACGTCTGCACCGGGCGTTGCGCGCAGGGCAGCCACCGGGGGCCGGTCACCATGGCGATCCGGCGGCGCCCCGAGGCGTACAGATGGCGCAGCACCGCTTCGGAGCCGGCGGCGTTGTCGACGTCGAACGACGGCACTGTCGCCGAGCCGACGCCGATCGAGACCACCCGACCGTGCAACGACCGGGGCACCGCCGCCAGCAACTCCTCGGTGGTGTTGACCAGGATCACCCCGCACACGCTGCGATCCCCGTCGAGTTGGTGGAGGCTGCGGGGGTCGCCGAACGGCAGCCAGTGCAGTGCCACCCCGACACCGGCGGGCGTGCACACCCGGGCGGCCGAGCCGACCACCTGGTGCACGTACGGGTCGTCCAGCACCGCGTCGCTGGTCCCCAGAACGGCCACCACCAGGCGGACGCCGCCGCCGCGGACCAACGCCCGGGCTGCCGGGTTGGGCACGTAGCCGAGCTGGTCGACGGCTGCCGTGACCTGTTTCCGGGCGGCCGGCGACGCGAACCCAGTGCCGGCGATCACCCGCGACGCCGTGGACCGGGACACCCCGGCGACCCGGGCCACGTCGTCAAGAGTGGCCGGTCGCTGCTGTGCCGCTGTCGTCATCATCGCCTCCCGCGGCGGCCCGTCCGGTCGGACCAACGCCTGCGCACATCATGCCCCGGCCCGACCAGCAGCGGTAAGGGGCGGTCCTGGGTTGTGGTGGTAGCGCTCTCAGGTGTGCGATCGTGCCAGGAGATCACCCCGAGAAAGAGGAACCGCCCTCGTGAGCGCCCCCACCAGTCGACCCCTGGCCCCGCACACCGCCTCGCCGAACCTGCGGACGGTGCGGCTCGCCCGCAACGGTGTCGCCGCCACGTTCACCCTCAACGGGCTGGCCGTCGGCAGTTGGTTCTCCCGCGTTCCGGCGGTCCGTGAGGCGTTGGACCTTTCCGCCGGCCGACTCGGGCTGCTGCTGCTGGCGATGAGCGTCGGCGCGCTGCTCGCCATGCCCACCTCCGGCCTGCTCGCCCAGCGATTCGGCGCGGCCCGCACCGTGACGATGGCCACCGTGCTGGTAGCGGTCGGCCTGACCGTGGCGGGGCTGGGCGCCACGATGACCGGGTCGTTCGCCCTCGTCGCCCTGGGGTTGGTTGCCCTCGGCTACGGCTCCGGCGCCTGTGACGTGGCGATGAACGTCGAGGGCGCGGCTGTGGAACGACGGCTGGGCCGGACGATCATGCCCCGTTTCCACGCCGGGTGGAGCCTCGGCTCGGTGGCCGGGGCGGCGCTGGGCGCCGGGGCGGCCCGCTTCGACGTGTCGGTCGGCGCGCATCTCGTCGCTGTGGCGGTGGTCGTGTTGACCGGCACCGCGCTCGCCGCGCGGACGTTTCTGCCGGTGGGCAGCGACCACACCGGTGACCCGGCGGACGCCACCCCCGCCGCCCGTCGCCGGGCGCAACTCGCCGCCTGGCGAGAGCCGCGCACCCTGCTGATCGGGCTGTTCGTGCTGGTGGCAGCGTTCACCGAGGGTGCCGCCAACGACTGGCTGGCCGTCGCGTTCATCGACGGACGGGACCTCAGTGAGGCTGCCGGCGCGGCGGTCTTCGCCGTCTTCGTGGTGGGCATGACCGTCGGACGCACCCTCGGCACCATCGCGCTGGACCGGTGGGGTCGGGTGCCCGTGCTCAGCGGCACCATCGGCCTCGCCGTGGTCGGCGCCGGCCTGGCCGTGCTGGCGGGTTCCGGGCCGGTGGCCGTCATCGGCGTCGCACTGTGGGGCCTCGGCGCGTCGCTGGGTTTCCCGGTCGGGATGAGCGCGGCGGCCGACGACGAGGCGCACGCGGCGGTACGGGTGAGCGTGGTCGCGGTGATCGGCTACACCGCGTTCCTCGGTGGCCCGCCCTTGCTGGGGCTGATCGGCGACGAGGTCGGCATCCTGCGCGCGCTGCTGGCGGTGCCGCTGCTGCTGCTGCCGACCCTGCTGCTGGTGCCGGTGCTGCGCCCGCCGCACCCCGCTGAGACAGCTCCGTCGGTGGTCAAGAACTGACCCACTTCGCTGCCGGGCGGGTGCGTGGCCGACTGCGCCGCGCGCCCGTGCTGGTTACGGTCGCCCGATGCCAACCGAAGAGATCACCGCCGGCGCGGCGGGTAGCCGGACCCCGCGTCCTCCGTCTCGCCCGGCGGCACCCTGCGCGTCGGCACCGGGCCGGCCCGCTACGCCACCGAGCTGATCCGCGCGGCGCTCGCCCCGTACCCGGAGGACCTGACCCAGCTCGGTTGACCGCCCGCCCGGCCACCGCTCAGGCCCGCACCACGTGTACGACGATCTCGTAGCCTTCGCCCACGGTGCCGGAGAAACCCTCCGACAACGCGTCCAGCACGGTCAGCTTGAGCGCGAGGGTCTCGTGCGCGATGAGCTTCTGATGCGCGGTGATCGCTGCCGCCACCTCCGGGGACGCGGCGATCGACACCGTGATCCGGTCGGCGACCTCGAAGTCGGCGTCGCGGCGGGCCTGTTGGATGATGCGGACGACGTCGCGGGCGACGCCTTCGGCCGCCAGCTCGGGGGTGATCTCGGTGTCCAACGCGATGGTCGCGCCGCGCTGGGACTCCACCACCCAACCGGTACGCGGCACCTCAGTGATCAGGATGTCGTCCAGGCCCACCTCGACCTGCGCGCCGTCGACAGACAGCGGGTACGTCCCGTTGGTCCGGACGCCGTCGACCAGGTCCCGGGGGGTCACGGCGGCAATGGCCTTCGCGACGTGCTGGGTGCGGTTGCCGAACCGGCGGCCCAGGGTCCGGAAGTTCGCCTTGACCTGCACGTCGATGACCCCGCTCTGGGCATCGAGCGGCTGGAGGACCTTGACGTTCAACTCGTCGCCGATGTCGTCAAGCAACGCCTGCGGGAGAACGGTGCCGGCCGGTAGCCCCACGAGCGCCCGGCTCAACGGCTGCCGGATCCGCAGACCGCTCGCCTTACGGGCGGACCGGCCCGCCTCGGCCAACGCCCGCGCCGTGGCCACCTGGGCCGACAACTCTGTGCTGATCGCTGTGGTGTCGGGTGTGGGCCAGGTCGCCAGGTGTACCGACTCCGGAGCCGACTGGGCACCGCGCCGGACGACCTGCTGCCACACCTCCTCGGTGACGAAGGGTATGAACGGCGCCAGGAGCCGCGTGAGGATGTCGAGGCACTCGTACAGGGTGGTGAGGGCATTGGGGTCGCCCTCCCAGAAACGCTGCCGCGACCGCCGTACGTACCAGTTCGACAGGTCGTCGATGAAGTCGGCGAGCAGTCGGCCGGCGCGCGCCGTGTCGTAGTTCTGCATCCGTTCGTCAACGGCGGCGGCGAGGGCGTGGACCTCGCCGACGATCCACCGGTCCAACACCGGTCGCTGGGCCACCGGCTGCGCCAGATGCGGCGCCCACGTCGAGTTCGCCGCGTAGAGGGAGAAGAACGCCGCGGTGTTCCAGTAGGTCATCAACACCTTGCGGACGATCTCGTCGAGCGGGCCGGGCCCGATCCGGCGCGGCGACCACGGTGAGCCGGAGCAGGCCATGAACCAGCGCACCGCGTCGGCCCCGTGCGTGTCCATCAACGGGATCGGCAGCAGGATGTTGCCCAGGTGTTTGCTCATCTTGCGGCCGTCCTCGGCCAGGATGTGCCCGAGGCAGACGACGTTCTCGTACGGGGACCTGTCGAAGACCAGCGTGCCGACCGCCATCAGCGTGTAGAACCACCCCCGCGTCTGATCGATCGCCTCGCAGATGTACTGGGCCGGGTAGGTGCGCTCGAAGATCTCCCTGCTACCCGGCACGTGGGGGTAGCCCAACGACGCGAACGGCATCGCCCCGGAGTCGTACCAGGCGTCGATCACCTCGGGGACCCGGGTGGCGACCTGGCCGCAGTCCGGGCAGTTGAAGGTGATCTCGTCGACATACGGACGGTGCGGATCCAGCTCGGACAGGTCGGCGCCGGCCAGCTCTCCGAGCTCCGTGCGGGAACCGACAGCTGTCACGTGGTTGTCCGGGCATCGCCACAACGGCAGCGGGGTGCCCCAGTACCGCGAGCGGGACACCGCCCAGTCGATGTTGTTCTTCAGCCAGTCGCCGTAGCGGCCGTGTTTGATGTGCTCCGGGAACCAGTTGGTGTTTTCGTTCTCCCGGGTCAGCTCGTCGCGGACCTCGGTCGTCCGGATGTACCAGGACGGCTGCGCGTAGTACATCAGCGGGGTGTGGCACCGCCAGCAGTGCGGGTACGGGTGCTCGAACGGCTCATGCCGGAACAGCCGACCCGACGTCCGGAGACGGTCGATGAGCAACGCGTCGGCGTCCTTGAAGAACATCCCACCGACCAGGTCGATGTCGTCGTTGAAGCGCCCGTTCGGGGCGACCGGGTTCACCAGCGGCAACCCGTACGCGCGGCAGACGGCGAGGTCGTCCGCGCCGAACGCCGGCGCCTGGTGCACCAGCCCGGTGCCGTCCTCGGTCGTGACGTACTCCGCGAGGACCACCCGGTGCGCGTCCGGGATGTCCACCAGGTCGAACGGCCGCTCGTACCGCAAACCTTCCAGGGCCGACCCCGGCAGGGTCGCCAGGATCTCCGCCTCGTCGCCGAGGACCCGCCGGGTCAGCGGTTCGGCGACGACGAACGTGCCCTGCCCGGTGCGGGCGAGGGCGTACGTCACAGCGGGATGCACGGCGACGGCGGTGTTGGACACCAGGGTCCACGGGGTGGTGGTCCAGATCAGCAGGTCGACGCCGCCGTGTCCGGCTACCTCCCCGCGCAACGGGAACCGCACGTACACGGACGGGTCGGTGACGGTCTCGTACCCCTGCGCCACCTCGTGGTCGGACAGGGTCGTTCCGTCGCGGGTGCAGTACGGCGCGACCCGGAAGTCCTCCACGAGTCGCCCGCCGTCGTGGATCTGCTTCAGTGACCACCAGACGCTGTCCACGTACTCAGGGGACATCGTCTGGTACGGATGCTCCAGGTCGATCCAGTAACCCATACGCTCGCTGAGCTGGACGAACTCGTCCACGTGCCGCAACACGGAGGTGCGGCACAGGGCGTTGAACTCCGCGACGCCCATCCGCTCGATGTCGGGCTTGCCGCTGAGCCCCAGTTCCTTCTCCACAGCGAGCTCAACGGGCAGACCGTGGCAGTCCCACCCGGCGCGGCGCGGCACCGAGAAGCCCCGCATCGTCCGGTACCGGGGGAAGAGGTCCTTGAAGACCCTCGCCTCGATGTGGTGGGTGCCAGGCGTGCCGTTGGCGGTCGGCGGCCCCTCGTAGAACACCCACGGCGGACCGTCGGCCGTCTGCTCCAGACTCCGGTTGAACACGTTGTTGGCTTGCCACCACTCGATGACCGCGCGGTCCAGCCCACCAAGGTCGATCTTGGTGGGAAGTGGCACGAATGGCGACTTCGACGGACCGTCCGGCACCGACGTTCTCCCTACACTTCACGTCCGCTCGCGAGGGCATCAGCTCGATGCCCACACGGGGACGAAGTGCCGGGCGTATGGCCAGGACCCCGCGGTACCACCCCGCTTGCGCCTCGATGGTGCAGGCGCCGCTCAATTTCGCGACGTGACGTGCCGCGACGTCCGGTTCTACTGGGGCGGCGAGGCTGCCCGTTCTTCCGGAGGCTCCCCGGTGATGGCCGGATCGGTGCCGATGCCGCCCAGCATAGCTGCCCGTGCGCGGCGTCAGTGGCCGGAGCGCTAGGTGTGCAGCCAGACGCGGAGAGGGCCGGTGGTGGTGAAGCCAGCGGAGAGCGCCGGAGGAAGGTCCGCTGTGGTTTCGTAGCCGACCAGCGGCGCGTTGGGCACTGTGGCGCACACCGCGCACCAGATGTCCCGGGAGGTGTCGGTGCGGGTGAACAGGTTGGAGACGCCGTACGGGCCGTCACCGCTGAGCACCGCTCCACCGGTGATCACACAGCTGTCGTCGTGTCGGGCGAGCACCCGTACGCGGGGGTCGGCCAAAAGCGCGGGGCGGAACAGCTGCCCACCGCCGTGGGCCGCCGCCCAGGCCGTCAACTCGTCGGGTGTGGTGACCGGGGCCAGCGGGTTGTCGACAGGTGGTGCCGCCGGTGGCCGGTAGATCCACTGCGCGTCGAAGAGCACCCGGAACCCGTACCCGGACAGGTCGAGGTCGGCGAAGCTGTCCTTCACCGACGCGCCGGGCCCCGCGTCGATGCGGGACAGCAGGGCCTCGGCGTCGACGCCCGGTCGCACTGTGACGGCGTCCGGGTACCACTGTGCCGAACGGTGGGGGACCGACCAGGCGTCGGCGTCGGTACGGCCGGCCAACCCGTGGCTGACGCAGACGATGTCGCACCATTCGGCGTTGTTGCGGGCCGCCGTCCGCACGTCCTCCAGCACGTCGGGCAGCCTAGCCAGGGTCAGCGGAGTCGAGTGAGCAGGATCCGGCCGCCCTCGTGGACGCCACCGTCGATGGCGATGACTCTGTCGTCGGCGTACCGCAGCGCGACTGTGACATCCTGCGGCGCCACGCCGAAGTGCTTGGTGAGGGTGCTGTGGCCGTGGACGAGCACGCTGCCTCCGAGCGTGCGCAGCATCAGCGACACCGGATCGTCGGGGTGCGCCCGCACCGCCGCACGAAAGGCGCCCCGATCGCTCATCCGGCCGCAGAAGTCCAGCCACGCCGCCGGGTCGCTGGAGGCGAGAGCCGTGGTGACTGCCGAGTTCACGGCGGCCACACTGGATCCAAGCTCCAGGTACCGGGCAGTGTCGGAGTGCACGAGCAGGAACCCGTCGACGACCGCTACCGCAGGCAGCCGCGTCATCCACTCGACGTGCTGTGGCGTCAACTGGTGCAGGTCCTTCTCCCGTCCGCCGAACCGGACCCAGCCACCGCGGAACCCGCCGGGTTCGTCCCAACCGGCGACGGGCATGGTGCCGAACCGGTGCGCGGCCAGCAACTGCGCCTCGTGGTTACCCAACAACGCCCCGACGTGGCCGCCCGCCGCTCGCGCGGAGACGGCGAGCCGCTGGATGTCGTTGATGACGCCGATACCGTCCGGACCGCGATCGACGTAGTCGCCGAGCAGCCACAGCAGCGCGCCACCCCCGGACCAGTGCCCCGTGTGGTCGACGAGCCCGGCCTCGCGAAGTGACTCCCAGAACTCGGAGCGGTGACCGTGGATGTCCGCCGCCACGTACAGCGGCGTCGGCACGTCGCGGTCGGCGGTCGACCGCCACGTCCTCTCGTCGAGCGTCACCATGGCCGCCACGGTAGGGAGTGCCGCTGGCCGGCCGCCAATGCCTGCAAGTCTTCGGCAGGGAGTCAGCGGCGGAGCACGTCGAGCAGGTCGGCACCAATCGTCTGGATGGCGGACGCCTCCAGCGAGTACCGGACGAAGTGCCCAGCCCGCTCCGCCCGAACCAGTCCAGCGACGCGCAGAGCGGACAGGTGCTTGGTCACTGTGGTCTCGTCGAGGCGCCAGAGCCGGGCGATCTCCCGCGCTGACCTGGGCTCCACCGCGATCGCCCGGCACACCTCCAGACGCGCCGGATGAGCGAGCACATCGAGCCGCCGCAGGGTCAGTCGCCGGTCGGCAGCACGCTCCGGCGGCGGGAACGGGTAATGCACCACCACCGGGCGGCCCGTCTCGTCGGCGACGTACACGTGTGGAGCGCCGAAGACTGTGGGGACCAGCACCAGCCCACGTTCGGACACCGCCAGCGACTTGCTCTGCACCTTGTCGATGGTGACGCGGCCGTCCTCACCGATGGCCACCGCGGGCGACAGACCAGACAATGCGGCGCGGAGGCCGCCGCGCGCACCCATGCGTGCTCGCGCCCGCACCTCACCATCCAGCGCGGGCTCGATCCGGTGCCACTCAGCCGCGAAGAAGGCCGACCAGCAGCCCTCCAGAATGTCGACCACTGCGGCCTGCGCGGCGGCGGGCTTGTCCAGGAGCAGTCGCACCGCCCGCGTCGCCCCCGCTCCCCGCGCCCGCGACAGCGCCACCAATTCGGCACCCACGCGCTGGTCGGCCACGTCGGCGGACCGACCGCCCACCCGCAGCAGCGGCCGAAGCATCGCGGCGGCAAACTGCGCGGCAGGCATCCTCCGGAGTGCCGTCACCGCCTGGACCCAGTCGAGGGCGGGCGGCAGCGTCGGATCCGCGAACACTGTCGCGCGGACCGCTCGTACCGCGAACGACCAGGCGCTCAACTCTGCGGCCAGGTCGTCTGGCAACTCCCCGAGCACTCGCTCCGCCCACTCCGCCCGCTCCGGGTGATGCTCGGTGCCGACCAGCACATGCCACGCCCAGGCCAACTCCACGATCGGGGACACCGCGAACGTCACCGCCGTGGCCCGATCGGCGGGAAGTGGAAAGGTGATCGGCACGACCACACCCTAGGCGGCGGCGGTGGTAGTGGGGACGGGCCAGGAGGTCGCGTTCCCGCATCGTTCGAGGTGGTGGCGGATAACGGGTAGCTCAGGGGGCGTAGACCAGGTCCATCGTGTCGGTGTGCCCGGACCAGCGCAGGTCGAGCCGCCAGCAACCGGCCTCCGGCAGATCGATGATCGACGGCCCCGGCCCGCCGGCGACCTCCCGGATCACCCGTGTCTCGGTGCCGTCCAGCCTCGCGGTGATCACCAGGGTTGCCGGTGCGGTCGAATCGGGCGAGGTCGTGGCGGCGCGAGCCACCCAGAGGATCTTGTTGTTCGACCCGTCCGTCCGGACCTGCCGCAGCGGATGGGCGAACAGCACCGCCACGATGTCACCCTTCGCGCCGAAGACGTGCGGAACCCGCGCGTCCCCGCTGAACCCGGCGTCCGCCCAGTCCGGCAGCGACCCCGTCTCGACCCGCGCCGCGCAGGCGGTCGCGGTGCTCGCCGTGGTGGCCGCACCCGCCGTCGGTGCCGCTCCGCCGGCCGTGGTCGTACACCCCGCCAGCAGGACCACCGAGGATGCCAGCATCAACCTGCCCCAGGAAACCATCTCGCCCCTTCCGGTACGCGTCGAGCACTCGTCGCACCTATCCGACACCGCCCAGGCCCGCCGGGTTCCTGGTGCTCTGACCGGGAGCGTGCGTACGTCATCACGGGCGCATGTGAGGATGCCCAGGTGGACCGATGGACGACTCGTATCCGCGTCCCATGCTCCCGCCTTCTGGGTTCTCGCCGACGTCGAGGGCAACGAGGCCTGTGTGACGACCTGGCAGGGCCGAGACGACTCGTAGACCGGGCTGACCGGCCAGGAAACACTGCTGCCACCTCGGGCCGCCGCCGGCTGTCGACGCGATCGTCCGACTAATTCGCTATCCGGTGGCCGGTGCGCAGTGATACACAACCGAGGTGCAGCACATTTCGGAGTTCCCCGAGGTCCTGCGGCTGATCGACGACCGTTCGGCCGCGTTCCGGGCCGCGATCGCGTCCGCCCCCGACCTTGACGTCCAGGTCCCGACCTGTCCGGACTGGACTCTGCGCGAACTGGCGCAGCACCTCGGCGACGGCCGCCGCCGCCAGGCCGCCATCGTCGCGGCGGGTCCGGGCGCTGAACCCCCGGCGAGGACGGACCCGAAGTGTGCCCCGACTGCGCCCCGCGAACGCGAAGCCCTGGACGCCTGGCTCGCCGAGTCGACCGGGCTCATGCTCGACGCGATGCGCGCGGCCGGCCCGGACCGCGGCTGCTGGACCTGGTGGGGCCGCTCGCAGGCCCCGGAGACCAGCGGAGCCGTGGCCCGCCACCAGATCCAGGAGTTGGCCGTCCACACCTACGACGCCCAGCTCACTCAGGGGGTCGCACAGCCGCTGCCGACGGCCGTCGCGGTCGAGGGCGTCGACGAGTTCCTGACGACGGTAGCGGCGACGACCGTCGCCTGGCCGTTCAAGCCGGCGACCATCGACCTGCACACGACCGAGGGCCGCTCCTGGCGACTGACCCTCAACGCCGACGGCGTCCGCTGCGACGACCTTGCCGCTGACGCGCAGCCGGGCGACATGGCGATGCGAGGCGCAGCGAGCGACATGGTCCTCTACTTCTACGAGCGAGTCCCACTCGACGACCTGGAGACCACCGGCGACATCCAGCCGATGGAGCAGCTCGCAGACTGGGACCCGACCGCGTACTAGCCCAATGAGCGCGCGATCTCGATCGCCTCGGCCTTGGTGAGGGTGCCCTCAAGCCGGTAGCTGACGTCCTCGTCCTGCCAGATCAGGGTCGAGCCGGCAAGTCGGGCGGTCTCCCGGCGGATCCCGCCCGCCCGATCCACGTAGGACAGAACGTGCGGGCCGTCGACCCAGACGGCGAAGTCGCCGTTGACCTGGACCCAGTTCGCGCCCGGCGGCGTGACCTCCTTGTGGAAGGCCAGGTCGAGGCGACCGTCGAACGCGTCGACGCGGAGCGCGCCCCCGTCGTAGAGCAGCGTCGCCACCCGGTACCGGCCGGTGGCGTCCGGGTCGGCGACCAGCACCTGCTCGGGTGTGCCCAGCATCGCCGGCAGGCGGATCGGAAACCGTACCGACAGTTGGGCCTCGTCCAGGGCTACGGCCCGCTGCCCGGGCAACGGCGACGCGGTGCCGCCGGGCGGCGTCGGGGCGGATGAGGTGGCGATGCTGACCCCGGCGAAGCGCAGCAGCCCCGTGACGACGTCGGCGATCGCGGCCCGCGTCGGCGGCAACAGCGCCACCAGCAGTGCGACGAGCGCGACCGCGGCGAGCGACCGCCACCGACGCCGCCGGGGCGCGGGCGCGGGCGTGCCGAGTCGTACGCGGACGCGGGCGGTCACGTCGGGCGGATCGGGAGTGTCCAGCCAGGCGGACAGGTCGCGCAGTTCCCGTTCGAGGTCACCCATGCCGGACCTCCTCACTGTCGAGCAGGCCGCGAAGCTTCCCCAGCGCCCGGGACGTGCGCGACTTCACAGTGCCCCGGGGCCAGCCCAGAGCCGACACCGTCTCCTCCTCGGTGAGATCGAGGAAGAAGCGGCAGACGATCACCTCGCGGTCCCGTACCGGCAGTTGTCGCAGTGCCTGCACCAGCGACGCCCGGCGCTCACCGGCGAGGACCGCGCCGACCGCGTCGTCCTCGGCGACCTCGGACGTCGGGTCCGCTGCCGCCGCCCGCAGCACGAGCCCGTCGCGCCGGCCACGGGAGCGGTGCAGGTTGCGGGTCTCGTTCGCGACGATCGCGAGCAGCCACGACCGGAAGGACGCGTCACCCCGGTAACGGGACAGCTTCCGGTACGCCTTCACACACGCCTCCTGGATGACGTCCTCGGAGTCCGAGCCCGCGCCGAGCAGCACCGCCGTCCGGTACGCGGACGCGGTGTGCCGGGCGACCAGGAGGTTGTACGCCTCCAGGTCACCTGCCCGAGCGCGGGTGACGAGCGCCTCGTCGTCCAGGGGAGCCTCCGTTTCGGATCACACTCATGACACCGCCCACCCGCCGCTGGTTCCACCCGGATATCCCGACGCAGGTCAGCTCTCTCCCATCCGGCGTGCAGCGTATTGCCAGGAACCGGTGCTGCACTGGAGGGACGTCGAGGAGAGGGGCCGGGCATGAGCTGGTTCAACCGCCGGTCACGGGGTGCCGAGGTGACCCCGACGAAGCTGGATCGGGAGGCGACCCGCGACGACCTCGCGGCGCTGGAGGCGTTCGTCGCCACCCGGCGCGGGGTGGAGTTCTACCTGGAACCGGAGACGACCGCGACGGACACCACGGTGGTGGCGATCGCCCACGACGGCGAGTGGATCCGCCGTCGTACCGGAACGCCCCGCGCGGCCGGGACGATCGCCCGCAAGCACGCGGTGCCGCTGTACGAGGCGGCGCGCACCGGCTACCCGGAACGGATGCGGACCTGGAGCCGGGCCCACCCGGAACGCCACGCCCGCTGAGGCCAGGTCAGCGCGGCTGGGCCGGCGCGGGTGCGCGCGAAGTGGTGGCGCGGGCCTGCACCCGCCGGAAGTCGCGTGAGGTGACAGGGCCTGATGCCCTCCCCGGGATTGATCGCGGACACTGGTGGTGCGTTCGCCGATCCCAGGTGATGGTGTCGACCGACGCCACGCTGCCGGATGATCGGCGCAGGCCAGAGTTCGTTCGGATGTCCTTTGCTCTGCTTACCTATGCGCACCAGGAACGGAGCGTCACTGGTGCCTATGGGTAAGCAGAGCAAAGGACATCGGGCATTGAGCGGGGGCATTGCGGCGTACCGATTCGCGCTCGCACCAATCGCTGAAGCCCGATGGGTTCCGTCCGTCTGGTAGGGCGGGACCGGCGTTGACCGGCGGCGCGACGGTGTGGCAGCATTCGCGGCCTGACGGCAGTGAAGGAAGTCGGTGCGATTCCGACGCGGTCCCGCCACTGTCACCGGGGAGCGATCCCCCCTCGTGAGTCACGGCCGTGTGTCTGCGGTTGGAAGGCCGGGGGAGAGCGTCGATCCGGAAGCCAGGATACTTCGGCCGTCGGGACGTACCCCAGGGCGTGGACACCCGAGGAGGACCCGATGACGCACAGCGTCTTATTCATCGACGATCATCGTCGTATTGCGCTCCAGGCAGCGCGCTCCAGGGACATCGGCCACCGGCACCGCTGAGCTGATCGCCCGGCGCTGACCGGCCCCGACGCACGCGTCGGTGCGCCGTTCGCCCGGGCCGTCGTACCGGCTGACGCCGAACCCACCCGCATCGCCCGGTCGCCCCCTGAGGGCCCAGGGCGTCACTTTCCGGAGCCTGCCGTGCGTATCCTGCTGCTGTCCACCGCCGACACCGACCTGCTGGCCGCCCGCGCCAGCGGTGCCGACTACCGGCTGGCCAACCCCGCCAGAGTCGCCGCCGACGAGGTGCCCGCCCTGCTCGACGGGGTCGCCCTCGTCGTCGTACGGCTGCTCGGCGGTCGGCAGGCGTGGCCGGACGGACTCGCCGCGGTGCTCGCCACCGGCGTGCCGACGGTCGTGCTCGGCGGTGAGGCGCTGCCCGACGCGGAGCTGATGGCCATCTCCACAGTGCCGTCCGGGGTCGTCACCCAGTCGCTGGCGTACCTGGTGGAGGGCGGTCCGGACAACCTCGGGCAGTTGGCCCGGTTCCTCTCCGACACGGTGCTGCTCACCGGCGAGGGGTTCGCCGCACCAGCGCCCACCCCGGCGTACGGCGTGCACGGCGACCACCCCACCGACCCGGACCGGCCCACAGTGGGGATCGTCTTCTACCGGGCGCACGCTCTGGCCGGCAACACTGGTTTCGTCGACGTGCTCGCCGACGCGGTCCACCAGGCCGGCGGCAACCCGCTGCCGATCTTCTGCGGCTCGCTGCGCGGGCTGACCGCGGGCGCCGGCCCACTCGGGCTCTTCGCCCGCTGTGACGCGCTGCTGGTCACGGTGCTCGCGGCCGGCGGTGCGGTCGCCGCGGACGCCTCCGGTGGCGGCGACGAGGACGCCTGGGACGTCGGCGCCCTGGCGGCCCTGGACGTGCCGGTCATCCAGGCGCTCTGCCTCACCAGCACCCGCGCGCAGTGGGCCGACAGCGACGCCGGCCTGTCCCCGCTGGACGCCGCCATGCAGGTCGCCATCCCCGAGTTCGACGGTCGGATCATCACAGTGCCGTTCTCGTTCAAGCAGATCGACGCCGACGGGCTCTCGGTATACGCCGCCGACCCCGAGCGGGCCGCCCGGGTCGCCGGGATCGCGGTGCGCCACGCCCGGCTGCGGTACGTGCCGCACGCCGACAAGCGGGTCGCCGTGGTGCTCAGCTCGTACCCCACCAAGCACTCCCGGGTCGGCAACGCTGTCGGGCTGGACACCCCGGCCTCGGCGGTCCGGCTGTTCGCCGCGCTGGCCGAGGCCGGCTACGACCTGGGTGACGCGCCGCCGCCCGACGACGGCGACGCGCTGATCCACGCCCTGATCGCCGCCGGTGGTCACGACGTGGAGTGGCTCACCCCGGAGCAGTTGGCCGCCGCCGAGGCCCGGATACCGGGGACGACGTACCGGCGTTGGTTCGACGAGGTACCGGCCGAGCTGCGCGAGCGGATGCGGGAGCACTGGGGTGAGCCGCCGGGCGAGCTGTACACCGAGGGCGGCGACATCGTGCTCGCCGGGCTGCGCTTCGGCAACGTGGTGCTGCTGATCCAGCCGCCCCGCGGCTTCGGGGAGAACCCGATCGCCATCTACCACGACCCGGACCTGCCGCCGAGTCACCACTACCTGGCCGCGTACCGCTGGTTGACAGCGCCGGTCGCTGACGGCGGCTTCGGCGCGGACGCCGTGGTGCACCTGGGTAAGCACGGCACCCTGGAGTGGCTGCCCGGCAAGGGCCTCGGCCTGGCCGCCGACTGCGCGCCCGACGCGGTCCTCGGCGACCTGCCGCTGGTGTACCCGTTCATCGTCAACGACCCCGGCGAGGGCACCCAGGCCAAGCGGCGGGCGCACGCCGTGGTCGTCGACCACCTGGTCCCGCCGATGGCCCGCGCCGAAACCTACGGCGACCTCGCCAAACTGGAGCAACTGCTCGACGAGTACGCGACAGTGCAGGCCCTCGACCCGGCGAAGGTGCCCACCGTGCGGGCCCAGATCTGGGACCTGGTGCGCGCCGCCGAGCTGCACCACGACCTGCACGCCGACGCGATGCCCGACGCTGACGACTTCGACGACTTCGTGCTGCACCTCGACGGGTACCTGTGCGAGGTCAAGGACGTGCAGATCCGCGACGGCCTGCACATCCTCGCCGACGCGCCCACGGGCGAGCCTCGGGTCAACCTGGTCCTGGCGGTGCTGCGCGCCCCGCAGGTCTGGGGTGGCGCCCGGGCCCTGCCCGGCCTGCGACAGGCCCTCGCCGTCGCGTACTCCCTCGACGAGCAGGAGCTGCTCGCGTCGCCGGGACAGCGACTGGCGCTGCCCACCGCACTGACCGACGTGGTGGACGGGCCTGCCGGCACCGCCGCCGACGCGATCGACCTCATCGAGGTCCTGGCCCGGCGGCTGGTCATCGGCATGGAAACCCTGGACTGGGCAGTGGACACTGTTGACGCCGTGGTGACCGAGGTGACCGGTCAGTCGATCCCGGACGTCGCCGCGGTGCTGCACTTCGCCGCCACCGAGCTGGTGCCCCGACTGGCCCGGACCACCGACGAGCTGACCAACACCCTCGGGGCGCTGGACGGTAGGTTCGTGCCGCCCGGCCCGTCCGGTTCACCCACCCGGGGCCTGGTGAACGTGCTGCCCACCGGCCGCAACTTCTACTCCGTCGACCCGAAGGCCATCCCCAGCCGCAACGCCTGGGACGTCGGGGTGGCCCTCGCCGACTCGCTGCTGGCTCGACACCTGGCCGACACCAGGGCGTACCCCCGCTCGGTGGGGTTGACAGTCTGGGGCACCAGCGCGATGCGGACCCAGGGCGACGACATCGCCGAGGTCCTCGCGTTGCTGGGCTGCCGGCCGGTCTGGGACGACAGGTCCCGGCGGGTGACCGGCATCGAGGTGGTGCCGACCGCCGAGCTGGGCCGCCCGCGCGTCGACGTCACTGTGCGCATCTCCGGGTTCTTCCGCGACGCGTTCCCACACGTGGTGGCGCTGCTCGACGACGCCGTCCGGCGGGTCGCCGCCCTCAACGAGCCGGACGAGGAGAACTACCTGCGCGCGCACGTCGCCGCAGACCTCGCCGAACACGGCGACGAGCGGAGGGCCACCGCCCGGATCTTCGGCTCCAAGCCTGGCGCGTACGGCGCTGGGCTGCTGCCCCTGATCGACGCCCGGACCTGGCGCAGCGACGCCGACCTGGCCGAGGTGTACGCGGTGTGGGGCGGCTACGCGTACGGCCGCGGGCTGGACGGGCGGGAGGCGCGCGCCGACATGGAACGCTCGTTCGCCCGGATCGCGGTGGCGGTGAAGAACCAGGACACCCGCGAGCACGACATCGTCGACTCCGACGACTACTTCCAGTACCACGGCGGCATGGTGGCGATGGTCCGCCACCTCACCGGCACGTCACCGCAGGCGTACGTGGGTGACTCGGCGATGCCGCACGACGTGCGCACCCGCACGCTGGGCGAGGAGACCCGGCGGGTGTTCCGGGCCCGGGTGGTCAACCCGAAGTGGATCGCCGCGATGCGCCGGCACGGCTACAAGGGCGCGTTCGAGCTGGCGGCCACAGTGGACTACCTGTTCGGCTACGACGCCACAGCCGGTGTGGTCGACGACTGGATGTATGAGCATCTGGCCGCCGCGTACCTCTTCGACGAGACCACCCGGGAGTTCCTGGAGAAGTCCAACCCGTGGGCGTTGCGCGGCATCACCGAGCGGCTGTTGGAGGCCGCCGACCGGGGGCTGTGGGCCAAGCCGGAGCCGGCCACCCTCGACCGGCTGCGCGACACGTACCTGGCCAGCGAGGGCGACCTCGAGGACCGGGTGTGAGCGCGAGGAGTGAGCCGGTTGTGCGAGCCCCGCAGTCGCGAACGAAAGAAGGCGCAGTGACGATCTACCCGTTCAGTGCGGTGCTCGGCATGGCCGACATGCGACTGGCGTTGCTGCTCAACGCGGTCTCCCCGGCGATCGGCGGGGTGCTGGTACGGGGTGAGAAGGGAACCGCCAAGTCCACCGCCGTGCGGGCCCTCGCCGCTCTGCTGCCGCCGGTGCGGCGGGTGGCGGGCTGCCGTTTCGCTTGTGATCCGGCCGAGCCGGACCCGGCCTGCCCGGACGGCCCGCACCCGACCGACGCCGCCGAGACCCGCCCGGCCCGTCTCGTCGAACTGCCGGTGGGCGCCGCCGAGGACCGGGTGGTCGGGGCGCTGGACCTGGAGAAGGCGATCGGTGAGGGGGTACGCGCCTTCGAGCCGGGCCTGCTCGCCGCCGCGCACCGGGGTGTGCTCTACGTCGACGAGGTCAACCTGTTGCACGACCACCTCGTCGACCTGCTGCTCGACGCGGCGGCGATGGGCCGTAGCCACGTCGAGCGGGAGGGCGTGTCGGTCAGCCACGCGGCCCGGTTCCTGCTGGTGGGCACGATGAACCCGGAGGAGGGGGAGCTGCGCCCGCAGCTGCTCGACCGGTTCGGGCTCACGGTGGAGGTGGGTGCCAGTCGGGATCCGGAGGTCCGGGTCGAGGTGGTCCGTCGGCGGCTGGCCGCCGACGCGGACCCGGTGGGCTTCGCGGCCCGCTGGGCCGACGCCGACGCGGAGATCGCCGGCCAGGTGGCCGCCGCCCGCCGTCGACTTCCCGGGGTACGACTGCCGGACGCCGCGTTGCGGCAGATCGCCGAGGTGTGTGCGGCGTTCGACGTGGACGGGATGCGGGCCGACATCGTCACCGCCCGTACCGCTCTGGCGCACGCCGCCTGGCACGGCCGGGACCGGGTCACCATCGACGACGTCCGGGTGGCCGCCCGGCTGGCGCTGCCGCACCGTCGTCGCCGCGACCCGTTCGACACCCCGGGGCTGGACGAGAAGCGCCTCGACGAGGCGTTGCAGCGCGCCCAGGACGCGCACCCCGACGACCCGGACGACTCCGGCCCCGAGGACAGTGGCCCGGCTGGTGGCGGTGGCCCACAGGGCGGTGGCGGCGGCCCGAACGGGGGTGGACCAGACGGTGACAGCCCGAGCGGCGGGCCGCAGCACGGCGACGTCGGCGACCTCGGTGAATCCGAGACGGCCGGGCAGTCCTCGGCGCGTGACGGCGCTGGCCCGGACGCGCGCGGCGACGGACCGGACGGTGCCGACGGTTGGCCGCAGCGTCAGACGGGCGACCGGGGCGACGGCTGGCCGCAGAGCCCGGCCGACGACCGGAGCGGCGACGGTCGGCACGCACGCACGCCTGACGGCCGGCAGTCGGCGGCCGGTGACGGCGATCCGACCCGCGGCGCGGAGTCCGAGCTGGTGGCCGTACCCCGGGGTGGGCTGAAGGCGCGGGTGCTCACCGCGCCCGGCCTGGGTGACGGGGTGCCGGGCCGGCGGTCACGGGCCCGCACCGGTCGGGGCCGCACCACCGGCGCCCGGGTGCCGGCGGGTCGGGTCGGCGCGCTGCACCTGCCGGCCACGATCCGCGCCGCCGCGCCGCACCAGGCGGCCCGGGGCCGGCTCACCGGTCCGCTGCGACTGCGCCGTGACGACCTGCGGGAGGCGGTTCGTGAGGGGCGCGAGGGCAACCTTGTGCTCTTCGTGGTGGACGCGAGCGGCTCGATGGGCGCCCGGCAGCGGATGACCACGGTGAAGGACGCGGTGCTCGCCCTGCTCACCGACGCGTACCAGCGGCGCGACAAGGTCGCGGTGATCGCGTTTCGGGGTGGCGGCGCCCGGACCCTGCTGCCGGCGACCTCGTCGGTGCTGGCCGCCTCGACCCGGCTGGCCGAGCTGCCCACCGGAGGGCGTACGCCGTTGGCCGAGGGGTTGCTCGCCGCCGCGGACCTGTTGCGGGTGGAGCGTCTGCGCGACCCGAAGCGCCGACCGCTGGTCCTCATCGTCACCGACGGCCGGGCCACCGCCGGCACCCGTCCGCTGGACCGATCGGCAGCAGCCGCGAAGGTCCTGGCGGCGACAGGTGCCCCGTGCGTGGTCGTCGACTGCGAATCCGGTCCGGTCCGCCTGAACCTGGCGCCCCGTCTGGCAACCCAGCTGAACGCGCCCCTGCACACCCTGGCCACCCTCACTCACCCCCGCGATCTTGCACTTCCTGTCGCGGCATAAGGGATCAAGTGCGCATATGACCAACAGAAATCGCAAGATCGCGGAAGAGTCGGGCGCGGGAGTGCCCGCGGGACGGGGGACGGGCTGATGCCGCAAGGACAGCCGAGTTCGGTGCCTGTTGACGGGTTGACGACCCGGCAGCGGCGGCACCGGCCACTGTTGATCGTCCACACCGGACAGATGAAGGGGAAGTCGACGGCGGCCTTCGGGCTGGCGTTGCGGGCCTGGACCGCCGGGCTGCCGGTCGGGGTGTTCCAGTTCGTCAAGAGCGCCAAGTGGCGGGTGGGGGAGGAGAACGCCTTCCGGGCGCTCGGCGAGGTGCACGAGCGCACCGGCCAGGGCGCGCCGGTGGCCTGGCACAAGATGGGCGAGGGTTGGTCCTGGATCCAGCGCGGCAGCGACGCCGACCACGCCGCCGACGCCCTGGAAGGGTGGCGGCAGATCCAGCGTGACCTGGCCGCCGAGCGCTACGGGCTGTACGTGCTGGACGAGTTCACCTACCCGATGAAGTGGGGCTGGGTGGACGTCGACGAGGTGGTCGCCACCCTGGCCGACCGCCCCGGCTTCCAACACGTCGTGATCACCGGTCGGGACGCCGACCCGCGCCTGGTCGCCGCCGCCGACCTGGTCGCCGAGCTGACCAAGGTCAAGCACCCGATGGACGCCGGCCAGAAGGGCCAGAAGGGCATCGAGTGGTGACCGCCCCCACCGAACCGTTGTCGCTGCCCCGGCTGGTGGTCGCCGCCCCGGCCAGCGGCCACGGCAAGACCACTGTGGCCACCGGGCTGCTCGCCGCGCTGCGCCGACGAGGCCTGACGGTCAGCCCGCACAAGGTCGGGCCGGACTACATCGACCCCGGCTACCACGCCCTCGCCGCCGGACGACCCGGGCGCAACCTCGACCCGTTCCTGGTCGGGGCCGACCGGATCGCGCCCCTGCTGCGACACGGCGCGAGCGTCCCCACGCCCGCCGACATCGCAGTGGTCGAGGGCGTCATGGGCCTGCACGACGGTGCCGTGGGCCGCCGCGACTACGCCTCCACCGCACACGTCGCCCGGCTGATCGAGGCGCCCGTGCTGCTGGTGCTGGACACCACGGCGCAGGGCCGCTCGGCCGCCGCGCTCACCCTCGGCATGGCCGCGTTCGACACTGCGGTACGGATCGGCGGGGTGATCCTCAACCGGGTCGGCTCACCCCGGCACGAGTCGCTGCTGCGCGACGCCCTCGCCGAGGTGGACGTACCGGTGCTCGGGGCGGTGACCCGCGCCGCCGAGGTGGCCGCGCCGGCCCGGCACCTCGGACTGGTGCCGGTCGCCGAGCGGGCACCCGAATCAGTGGCGATCGTCACCGCGCTCGCCGAACTGGTCGAGGCCACAGTGGACCTCGACGCCGTGCTCGACCTGGCCCGGACCGCCCCGCCGCTGACCATCCCGGCGTGGGACCCGGTCGCCGCCGTCGGTGGTCCGGCCGGCGTCGAGCGGCCACGGATCGCCCTCGCCGGTGGTCCGGCCTTCACCTTCTCGTACGCGGAGACCGCCGAACTGCTCACCGCGGCCGGCGCGGAGGTCGTCACCGTCGACCCGCTGCGTGACCCGGCGCTGCCCACCGGCACCCGGGCGGTGGTGATCGGCGGCGGCTTCCCCGAGGCGTACGCCCGGACGCTGGCCGACAACACCGCGCTCCGCGCCGAGCTGGCCGACTTCGACGGCCCGATGGTGGCCGAGTGCGCCGGGCTGCTCTACCTCGGACGGTCCCTGGACGGCGTACCGATGTGCGGTCGACTGGACCTGACCGCCCGGATGACCGACCGGCTCACCCTCGGCTACCGGGAGGCGGTGGCCGTCACCGACTCCCCGGTGGCGCGCGCTGGCGAGCCGGTACGCGGTCACGAGTTCCACCGCACCACCACCGACCCGGGGCACGGCGACGCGCCGGCGTGGCGCTGGAACGACACCGAGCACGGCTTCGTCGCCGGTCGGGTGCACGCGTCCTACCTGCACACCCACTGGGCGGGCCACCCGGACGCGGCCCGCCGGCTGGTCGAGGCGTGCCGATGAGCGCCGACGTCACGCTCACCGGGGTCGGCGTCGGCCCCGGCGACCCGGAACTGCTCACCGTCAAGGCGGTGCGGCTGCTGCGCGAGGCCGACCTGGTCTTCGTACCCGTGATGGCCGACCGGGTCGCGCCCCTCGCGACCGCCGGTCCGACGCCGCCCGGTGCGGACGCCGGGCGGGCCGAGGCGACAGTGCGCTCCCACGTTGCGGCGGACCGGCTGCGCCGGCTGCCGTTCGCGCTTGACGACCGGGGCGGGGTCACCGCGCGCCGGACGGCGGCCTGGGACGACGCCGCCCGGGTGGTGGTCGAGGCGATCGACGCGGGCGCACTGTCCCTCGCGTTCGCCACCATCGGCGACCCCAACGTCTACTCCACCTTCGGTTACCTGGCCCAGAGCGTCCGCGCACTGCGCCCGGCGGTGCGGGTGGCGACAGTGCCCGGCGTCACCGCCATGCAGGAGCTGGCGGCCCGCAGCGGCACCCCGCTCTGTGAGGGACGCGAACCGCTCACCCTGCTGCCGGCCACCGCGGGCCTGGCGCTCTTCGCCGACGCCCTCGCCGGGCCGGGCACCGTCGTCGCCTACAAGGGCTGGCGGCGGCACCCGGAACTGCTCGCCGAGCTGCGCCGGCAGGGCCGCCTCGCCGACGCCGTGCTCGGACGCAGCCTGGGGCTGCCCGGTGAACACGTCGGACCGGTCGACGACACCGAGCACGACCTGCCGTACCTGTCGACGCTGCTGGTTCCGGCCCGCCGCGAGCACCGAGGAGGAAAGCTGTGACCAGCGACGGCACTGTGTGGTTCGTCGGAGCCGGCCCGGGGGCGGCGGACCTGCTGACCCTGCGGGCCGCCCGGGTCATCGCCGAGGCGGACATCGTGATCTGGGCGGCCAGCCTGGTGCACGCCGACGTGCTCGACCACGCCCGCCCCGGCGCGGAGATCGTCGACTCGTCGCAGCTGCCCATCGAGGGGGTGCTGCCGCTCTACCAGCGCGCCGCCGAACACGGGCTGACAGTGGCCCGGATCCACTCCGGCGACCCGGCGCTGTGGGGCGCGGTACAGGAGCAGCTGGACGTGTGCCGGGCGCTCGGCCTGGCCGTCGAGATCGTGCCCGGGGTGTCCTCGTTCACCGCCGTCGCGGCGATCGTCGGACGGGAGCTGACAGTGCCCGAGGTGGCCCAGTCGGTCATCCTCACCCGCCTCGAAGGCGGCAAGACCCCGATGCCGCCCGGCGAGCGGGTCCGCGACTTCGCCCGGCACGGCACCACCATGGCGCTGTTCCTCTCCGCCGCCCGCTCCGGGCAGGTGCAGGCCGAACTGCTGGCCGGCGGCTACCCGGAGGACACCCCGGCCGTGGTGGCCTACCAGGCGACCTGGCCCGACGAACTCGTGGTGCGCTGCACGGTCGGCACCCTGGAGGCGACTGTCAAGCAGCACAAGCTGTGGAAGCACACCCTCTTCCTGGTCGGGCCGGCCCTCGCCGCCGAGGGCACCCGCTCGCACCTCTACCACCCGGGGCACTTCCACACCTTCCGGCGGGCCGAGCCGGCCGCCCGCGCCGAGCTGCGCCGCCAGGCCGGCGCCCGCACCGGGGGGACAGCCACACCGGGGCAGACACCATGACGTACGCCGAGCCGCCGCTGCGCGAGCCGGACCTGCCGCGTACCGCGAAGGTCCGGCCCACAGCACTGCGCACCGGCTGGACCACCGGCGCGTGCGCGACGGCGGCGGCCAAGGCCGCCCTCACCGCGCTGGTCACCGGCACCAGCCAGCAGGAGGTGGAGATCGGGCTGCCCGCCGGACGCCGGGTGCGCTTCCCGGTGGAGCGCTGCGAGGTGACCGGCACCCCACCGGTCCGGGCCGAGGCGGTGGTGGTCAAGGACGCCGGGGACGACCCCGACGTCACCCACGGCGCCGAGCTGACCGCCACAGTGAACTGGACCGACGTGCCCGGCCTGCGGCTGGCCGGTGGCGCCGGCGTCGGCACTGTCACCAAGCCCGGCCTCGGGCTGGCGGTCGGCGGTCCAGCGATCAACGACACCCCCCGCCGGATGATCGGCGAGGCGGTGGCCGAGGTGGTCGACCTCAGCGAGGTCGGAGTCCGGGTGGTGATCAGCGTGCCCCGGGGCGAGATCATGGCCCGCAAGACCACCAACCGTCGGCTCGGCATCCTCGGCGGCATCTCGATCCTCGGCACCACCGGGATCGTCCGCCCGTTCTCCACCGCGTCGTGGCGCGCCAGCGTCGTCCAGGCCGTGCACGTGATGGCCGCCCAGGGCGAACCGACGGTGGTGCTCTGCACCGGCGGGCGTACCGAGCGGGCCGCCCGCGCGCTCCTGCCCGACCTGCCCGAGGTCTGCTTCGTCGAGGTCGGCGACTTCACCGGGGCCGCGGTGACCGCCGCAGTGGGTGACGCCATGACCGGCGTGGTCTTCGTCGGCATGGCCGGCAAGCTCGCCAAACTCGCCGCCGGCATCCTGATGACCCACTACACCCGCTCGAAGGTGGACCTTTCCCTGCTCGGCGCGGTGACCGCCGAGGCCGGCGGCGACCCGTCGCTCGTCGCCGCCGTGACCGAGGCGAACACCGGGCGGCACGCGTACGAGCTGTGGGAGGCCGCCGGGCTGCTCGCCCCTGCCGGCGACCTGCTCTGCCAGCGGGTCCGCCAGGTGCTGCGGCGCTTCGCCGGACCGACTGTGACAGTGGACGTGGCGATGGTCGACTTCGCCGGAGCGCACGTCGTCGCCTCGTCCGGCCGGTGGCCCCGATGACGCTGATGACGCCGGAACCCCCGATGACCGCCGTGACAGTGGTCGGCCTGGACGCGGCGGGCGCACCGCCGCACCCCGCGCTCGCCCCGGCGCTGGCCACCGCCGGGCTGCTGGTCGGGGCCGCCCGGCACCTGGCCGTGGTGCCCGTACCGGTCGGGGCGGACACCGTCACCCTCGGGCCGCTCGCCCCCGCCCTGCGCCGCCTCGCCGAGGCCGTCGACGCCGGGGTGCCGGCAGTGGTGCTGGCCAGCGGCGACCCCGGCCTGTTCGGCATCGTCCGGCGGCTGCGCGCGGCCGGGCTGCCGCTGCGGGTGGTACCGGCGGTGTCCAGTGTGGCCGCCGCGTTCGCCCGCGCCGGGCTGCCCTGGGACGGTGCCGCAGTGGTCAGCGCCCACGGGCGCGACCCCCGAGCCGCAGTGAACGCCTGCCGGGCGCTGCCACTGGTCGCGGTGCTCACCGCGCCCGGCGCCGGTGCGGCCGAACTGGGCGCCGCCCTGATCGGCTGGTCCCGCCGCCTGCTGGTCGCCGAGCACCTGGGCACCGCCGCCGAACGGATCCGCGCGGTGAGCCCCGAGCAGGCCGCCGTCGAGACGTGGGCCGACCCGCACGTCCTGCTCAGCCTCGCCGACCCCGTGCCCACCGGGTTCGTGCCCGCCGACGCCGTGCCCGCCGACGCCGTGCCCGCCGATGCTGCGTCCGCCGACGCCGTTCCCAAGAGGGGCGCGGCCGGCGGGATGCGCGCCGACAACCAGCCCGCCGCCGCGCCGGCCGGTGGCTGGGCGCTGCCGGAGGACCGGTACGCCCACCGCGACTCCATGATCACGAAGTCGGAGGTGCGCGCCCTCGTCGTCGCCCGGCTGCGCCCCCGACTCGGCCGGCTGATCTGGGACATCGGGGCGGGCAGCGGCTCGGTCGGCATCGAGTGCGCGCTGCTCGGCGCGGCCGTGCTCGCCGTCGAGCAGGACCCCGTGGCCGGCGCGACAGTCCAGGCCAACGCCGCGGCGCACGCAGTGCACGTCCGGCTGGTCACCGGACGTGCCCCGGCGGCGCTGACCGACCTCCCCGAACCCGACGCGGTCTTCGTCGGCGGTGGCGGTGTCGACGTCCTCACCGCCGTGGTGGCCCGCCAACCCGAGCGGGTGGTGCTCACCCTCGCCGCACTGGACCGGGTCGCACCGGCAGTGGGTCTGCTGCGCGCCGCCGGCTACACGGTCGAGGGCAGCCAGCTCTCCGCCGCCCGCCTCGCCGACCTGCCCGGCGGGTCGATCCGCCTCGCGGCCACCAACCCGGTGGTCGTCCTCACCGGGGAGCGCCAGTGACCGACCAGAACCCACCCGCCCGGATCGGCCTGGTGGCGGCCACCGCCGCCGGCCGCCGGCACGCTGACACAGTGACCGCCGCCTGGCCCCACGCCCGGCTGGTCCAGGGGCAGAGCGTCGCCGACGCGCTGCGGACCGCCTGGGCCGAATGCGACGCGGTCATCGCGTTCCTGGCCACCGGGGCGGTGGTGCGGATCGTCGCGCCGCTGCTCGACGACAAGCGCACCGACCCTGCGGTGGTGGTCGTCGACGAGGCGGCCCGGCACGCAGTGGCACTGCTCGGCGGACACGCCGGCGGGGGCAACGCCCTCGCCGAGCAGGTCGCCGCCCTGCTGGACGCCCGGCCGGTGATCACCACCGCCACCGACGCTGTCGACCTGTCGGGGCTGGACACCCTCGGCTGGCCCGTCCAGGGCGCGGTAGCCGCCGTGTCCCGGGCCATCCTGGACGGCGAGCCGGTCCAGCTGATCGCCGACGCCGACTGGCCACTGCCCGCCCTACCCCCGAACGTGCGCGCCGCCGACGAGAACCCGACCGACGACGGGTACCGGCTGCTGGTCACCGACCGGGTCGTGTCACCCGACGAGCGAACCGCAGTGCTGCGGCCGCCGTCGCTGGTCGTCGGCGTTGGCGCGAGTCGGGGCGTACCCGCCGCCGAGGTGGCGGAGCTGCTGCACCGGGTGCTGGCCGAGGCCGGCCTCGACCCGGCGAGCCTGCGCTGCCTGGCCACCGCCGACATCAAAGCCGACGAGGCGGGCATCCGCAGCACCGTCGACGCGCTCGGCGTACCCCTGGTGACCTGGCCGGCGACGCGGCTGGCGGCGGTCGACGTGCCGCACCCCAGCGAGGTGGTCCGGGCCGCTGTCGGCACACCGAGCGTGGCGGAGGCCGCGGCCCTGCTCGGCCCGGACGGCCGGGCCGACGACGCGACGCTGCTGGTGGGCAAGACCGCGACGGCGATGGCCACCGTCGCGGTGGCCCGGCACGCCCCACGCGGCCGGCTGGCCGTCGTCGGCCTCGGGCCGGGCGCCGCCGACCTGCGCACCCCCCGCGCGGTGGCCGAGCTACGTCGCGCCGCCGTGGTGGTCGGCCTCGACCAGTACCTGGAGCAGGTCCGCGACGTGCTCCGCCCCGGCACCCGGGTGCTCTCCAGCGGGTTGGGCGCGGAGGAGGCGCGGGCCCGCGCCGCCGTCGCCGAGGCCGCCGCCGGCCGGGCGGTCGCGCTGATCGGCTCCGGCGACGCCGGGGTGTACGCGATGGCCAGCCCCGCCCTGGAGTACGCCGACGAGCGGATCGACGTTGTCGGCGTGCCCGGCGTCACCGCCGCCCTCGCCGCCGGGGCGCTGCTCGGCGCGCCGCTCGGCCACGACCACGCCTACGTGAGCCTGTCCGATCTGCACACCCCGTGGGACGTCATCGAGCGGCGGGTGACCGCCGCCGCCGAGGGCGACTTCGTGACGCTCTTCTACAACCCGCGCAGCCGGGCCCGCGACTGGCAGCTCGGCAAGGCGCTCGGCATCCTCGCCGCGCACCGGTCACCGGACACCCCGGTGGGCGTGGTGCGCAACGCCAGCCGCCCCGGCGAACGGGTGCACCTCGCCACAGTGGCCACACTCGACCCGGCCATCGTCGACATGTACAGCGTCGTGGTCGTCGGCAGCAGCGACACGCGGCTGGTCGCCGGCCGGATGGTCACACCCCGGGGGTACCGGTGGCGTTCGTGACGATAGACGCCTGCCAGGGCTGCGGCGCCTGCCTGCTCACCTGCCCCACCCACGCGATCCGACCGGTCGCCGGTGGCCTGACGGTCCGATCCGACCGGTGCACCGGCTGCCTGGAGTGCCTGGAGATCTGCCCGGTCGACGCTATCCGCGTCGTCGAGCCCGACCCCTGTGAAGGAGCCCGATGAGCCGGGTCGTGCACCCCATCGAGGCCGAGTCGTACCGCATCCTGCGCGAGCGCGTCGACCTGTCGCACCTGCCGCCGCTGACCCGCGCGGTGACCGAGCGGGTGGTGCACGCCAGCGCCGACCTCGCGTACGTCGACGACCTCGTGTGCGACGAGGCTGCCCTGGAATCGGGGCTGACGGCGCTGCGCGCCGGGGCGCCAGTGGTCACCGACGTGGCGATGGTCGCCGCCGGCATCACCCGCGCCGGCCTGGAGCTGGTCTGCCCGGTCGCTGAGCCGGCCGCCGCCGCGCTGGGCCGCTCGGCCGGGATCACGCGCTCGGCGGCGGCCGTGCGGATCGCCCTGGAGCGGGTCGGGCCCGCAGCGGTCTGGGTGGTCGGCTGCGCGCCCACCGCGCTTGTCGAACTGCTCGCCCTGGACGCGGCACCGGCGCTCGTGGTCGGTCTGCCGGTCGGCTTCGTGGGCGCCGCCGAGTCGAAGGCGGCGCTGCGGGCCAGTGGCCTGCCCGCCGTGTCCAACGTGGGGGAGAAGGGGGGCTCGGCGGTCGCCGCAGCCGCCCTCAACGCCCTGCTCTACGTCGAGGAGAAGTCATGACCGGGTTGGTCATCGTCGGGCACGGTACGCGCAGCGCGGCCGGGGTCGAACAGTTCGCCGCTCTCGTCGAGCGGGTCCGCGGTCGCGGTGACATCGGCGACGTCGAGGGCGGCTTCATCGAGCTGTCCCGCCCACCGCTGACGGACGCGGTCGGCGCTCTCGTCGCCCGGGGGCACCGGGCGCTGGTGGCGCTGCCGCTGGTGCTCACCGGCGCCGGTCACGGCAAGGGCGACATCCCCGCCGCGATGGCCCGGGAGCAGCAGCGCCATCCCGGGCTGAGCTACCGCTACGGCCGTCCGCTCGGCCCTCACCCGCTGCTGCACACCGCCCTCGAAGAGCGCGTCGACGCCGCGCTGGCCGGTGCCGACCGGGCCGATACGTGGGTGGCGTTGATCGGGCGGGGGTCCACCGACCCGGACGCAAACGCCGAGGTCGCCAAGGTCGCCCGGCTGCTCTGGGAGGGACGCGGCTACGCGGGCGTGGAACCGGGGTTCATCTCCCTGGCGCAGCCGTCGGTGCCGGCCGTGCTGGAGCGGCTGCGCCGCCTCGGCGCGCGGCGGATCGTGGTGGCGCCGTACTTCCTGTTCGCCGGGGTGCTACCGGACCGGATCGTCGCCCAGTCGGCGGAGTTCGCCGCCGCCCACCCCGACCTGGACGTCCGGGTCGCCGAGGTGATCGGTGACTGTGACGCCCTCGCCGACCTCGTCTCGGAGCGGTACGCCGAGGCGCTGGGCGGGGACATCCGGATGAACTGCGACACCTGCGCGTACCGGGTGCTGATGCCCGGCTTCGCGGACAAGGTGGGTCGTCCGCAACGCCCGCACGACCACCCCGACGACCCGGTCGGCCATCACCACCACCACGGGCACCACCACCACGACCACGCACATCACGGGCACGACCACGGCTCGGTCGCCGTGGTCGGTGGCGGGCCGGGGCCCGACGACCTGATCACGGTACGCGGCAAGGCGCTGCTCGACGCCGCGGACGTCGTGGTGGTCGACCGACTCGCCCCGCAAGGGCTGCTCGCCGGGCTGCGCCCCGACGTGCTGGTGATCGACGCCGCGAAGGTGCCCCGTGGCCCGTCGATGGCCCAGGAGGCGATCAACGAGGCCCTGGTGTCGCACGCCCGCGCCGGTCGTCGGGTGGTCCGGCTCAAGGGTGGTGACCCGTACGTCTTCGGGCGCGGCCACGAGGAGGTGCAGGCCTGCGCGGCGGCCGGGGTGCCGGTGACCGTGGTGCCCGGGGTGAGCAGCGCGCTCGCCGCACCGGCCCTCGCCGGCGTGCCGGTGACGCACCGGGGCGTGGCGCACGATGTCACAGTCGTGTCCGGGCATCTGCCGCCCGGGCACCCGGACTCGCTTGTCGACTGGGCGGCGCTGGCTCGCACCCGGGGCACCGTCGTGCTGTTGATGGCCGTCGACACCATCGCCAAGATCGCGGCTGTGCTGATCGAGCACGGTCGCGCTCCGGAGACGCCGGTGCTGGCCGTGCAGGACGCCGGGCTGCCCGATCAGCGGTCCCTGCCCGCGAGGCTGGACGAGATCGGCGCCGTCGCCGCTCGGGAGGGCGTCGGCCCGCCCGCCGTCTTCGTCCTCGGCCCGGTGGTCGCTCTCAGCACCACCGGGCCGACGAGATGACGACTACTCGCTGCGGGCGGTCTCCGGCCCGGTGATGCGTTCCAGCAGCGGCAGGGTGGAGGCGATGACGCCGAGGCAGGCTGCCAACCCGACGACGACGATCACGTAGTAGCCCGGCTGCGGCGCGACGAGGGTGTAGTCCATCTGTGCCCGCAGGAACAGGTGGGCGGCGAGCAGGCCCATGCCGATGGCGACGGCGGCGACGGCGAGCATCGGTACGGCGCTCTCCAACGCCACCACCCGACGCAGCACCCGCACCGGCGCTCCGCTGAGCCGCAGCAGGCTGAACGGGCGTCGACGTTCGGTGAGGCCGCCGATGACGCTGACCGCGAGGCTGCACCCGCCGAGCGCGAGGCTGGCGATGATGATGACGTTGGCCAGTTGCTCCCAGCCGCGCAGCGTGTCGGCGAAGTCCGACTCGAAGTCGCCGGGCACGTTCGGCCCCACCCAGAAGGTCGGGAAGGCGACCTCCAGCACGGTGCGGACGCGCTCGACGGCGGCTTCGGAGCCGTCGGTGCCGACGACCATCGACCCGACCGGTAGCCGCTGGAGTTCGTCGAGGGTGAACGACGCGGCGGGCCAGACCGTCGCGGGCGACGCCGACTCCCGCCAGCGGCTGAGGCCGATCGGCACCTCGATGACGCTCGCGCCGTCGGCGCACCGGCCGTACGCGCTCGGAAGGTCGGTGCACGCGATCAACCCGCCCTCGCCGCCGTTCATGATGTCCGGGTCTTCCCGGATGGCGGTCGCGGACCGTACGCCGCTGATCGCCCGCAGCTCGGCGAAGAGCGGGTCGGGCACCGACGGCACCTTCTCGTCGAAGACGGTGGTCACCGTGCCGGCGTCGGTCGAGCCGACCGGGGCCGGACCACGAATTTCGACGATCGTGGTGATCACACCGACTGACACGCTCGTGACGAAGAGCGCGAGCATGATCCCGCTGATCGCCCGGAAGCCTGCCTTCGGGTTGTCGGCGAGCCGCCGCGCGGCGATGAGCGTGGCGGGGCGGCTGGCATACCGGGCCATCACCCGGGCGCCGACCATCGTCAACCAGGGGCCGGCGACGATCAGGCCGACCATGATGAGCAGCAGCCCGGGCAGGAACACCGCCGCCTGGCCGTCGGACGTCTCGGGGCGGAAGCCGATGGCGAAGAACAGCACGGCGACCCCGAGCACCATCGGGATCAGCCGGTACGCGCGCGGCGCCCGGGGGGTGACCCGCCGGGTGACGCCCAGCGGCGAGATCCGGACCCGGCGCAGCGAGACCTGGGCGGCCAGCGCCGCGCCGGCCGGGACGCCGAGCGCCACCAGCAGGATGTTCAGCACGCCCAGGGACATGTCACTGGGGAAGAACGGCATGCCGGTGAACGGGATGCCCGCTAGCGGGTCGCGGAAGGCGTAGAACAGGCCGAAGCCGACGGCGGTGCCGGCAACGGCCGCGGCGGCTGCCTCCACCGCGGCGACCATCGAGATCTGCCGGGGGGTCGCGCCGACCAGGCGCATCGCGGCGAAGCGTTGCTCCCGGCGGGCGGCGCTGAGCCGGGTGGCGGTGCCGATGAAGATCAGTACCGGGAACAGCAGCCCGCCGGCGATCACGCCCAGGATGAGGTTCACCGCGGTCTCGGGAAGCGCTGGTTTGTCACCGACGTCGCTGACCTGCCTGGCGTTGGGCAGCTTGCCGACGCTGTCCGGGGTGCCGCCGACGATGGCGAGCAGGGTGTTCGGTGAGGTCAGCCCGGCGGGGGCGACGGTGCCGACGTCACGGCCCGGGTAACGGTCGCTCAACTGGTCGGCCGGGTGTGCGGCCAGCAGTTCCCGCAGCGCGGGCGAGGCGTAGAACTCCCCGGGGCCGGGAGTGGTAGGGACGCCGGCCGGGGTGGGAGCGTTCGAGCCGGTGGCGGCCACGTCGATCCGGATGATCTGTTCACCCTGGAAGTAGTCGTTTCGGGTCGACCACCACAGCGGGTCGGCGTCGCCGCCGGTCGAGGCGCTGGGATACACCGAGGCGTACCGGGTGAGCTGGGCGTCGACGGCGTTGACCCCGGCGAGTGTGGTCAGCAGCAGACCGCTGCCGATCGCGACGGCGGCGGCGATGACGATCAGGCGGGTGAGCGCCTCACGGCCGCCGGCCACGGCGAGGCGGAGCCCGAAGCGGATCATGAGGCGATCCGGTCCGGCGCGTTCACGCGCCCGTCGCGGACCATGACCTCGCGGTCGGCGTACGCGGCGATCCTCGGCTCGTGGGTGACCAGGATGACAGTGGTGCCCTGCTCGCGGGCGGCGCCGACCAGCAGATCCATCACCTGCTCGCCGGTCAGCGAGTCGAGCGCGCCGGTCGGCTCGTCGGCGAAGAGCACCTGCGGCTCGGCGACCAGGCCCCGGGCCAGGGCGACGCGCTGCGCCTGCCCACCGGACAGCTCACCCGATCGGCGCTGCTGCATGCCGTCGAGGCCGAGGCGCTCGAACCACGTGTACGCCCTGCGTAGCGCCTCGGTCCGGCGTACGCCGCTGAGCAGCATCGGAAGGGCGACGTTCTCGGCCGCCGTCAGCTCGGGGACGAGCTGGCCGAACTGGAACACGAACCCGAACCGGTCCCGGCGCAGGCTGCTGCGCTCGGTCTCGGCCATGGCGTGCACCTTGGCCCCGTCGAAGAGGATCTCGCCGGAGTGCGGCACCAGGATGCCGGCCAGGCAGTGCAGCAAAGTGGACTTGCCTGAGCCGCTGGGGCCCATGACGGCGACGATCTCGCCCGCGTCCACGGCGAGGCTGGCGCCGCGCAGGGCGGGGGTCTGGCCGAAGGAGAACTCCACGTCACGCGCTTCGATCACGACGCTCATCGCCGCACCTCTTTCCGCAGGGCGTCCAGTCGGGCGCCGGTCATCTCGATCCACCGGAGGTCCGCCTCCAGGTGGTAGAGGCCGTGGTCGGCGAGCAGCGCGTCGACAAGGCTGCCGGCGCGCTTGATCTCGGTCAGCTCACGCATCCGGTGCAGGTGGGCGCTGCGCTGGGTGTCGAGGTATTCGGCGGCCGGGCGGTCCAGCATCAGCGCGAGCACGACCTTGGCGAAGAGCACCGTCTGCAGGTGCGGTTCCGGGTCGACCGGTTGGGTCAGCCACTGCTCGACCTCGGTCGCGCCGACGTCGGTGATGATGTAGCGCTTGCGGTCGGGGCCGGAGCCGGGGGCGACGTCGCTGATCACCACCTTGCCGTCGCGGGCCAGTCGGCTGAGGGTGGAGTAGACCTGGCCGAAGGGCAGTGGCTTGCCCCGGCCGAAGAAGGCGTCGTAGTCACGCTTCAGGTCGTAGCCGTGGCTGGGCTCGCGTTCGAGGAGTCCGAGAAGGGTCAGTGGCACGCTCATGCCAGCAGACTACACCGAGGGTATACCTCGCGTATATACCCTCGGTGTGTTCGTGGGGAACGCCTGGTCCAGGCGTTGCTGGGGATGGAGTCGGGCGCGGCGCGGCTGGTGTGCGGTCAGCCGGTCAGGGCGCGGGCCACCGCGTAGCCGACGGTGGCCGCGGCGAGCCCGGCGGCAACGCTGCCGAGCGCATTGGCCAGCGCAAGCAGCCGATGACCACCAGTGGTCAGCCGCAGCGTCTCGTAGCTGAAGGTGGAGTAGGTGGTCAGCGCGCCGCAGAACCCGGTACCGAGCAATGCGCTGACCGCCGGACCGGCCGGCCACCCGACCAGGAAGCCGAGCAGCAGCGACCCGGCCACGTTGACCAGCAGCGTCCCCCACGGGAACGCCGAGCCGTGCCGTGACTGCACGGCCCGGTCGGTGAGGTAGCGCAACGGCGCGCCGACGGCCGCGCCCAGTGCGATGAGCAGCACGGTCATCGGGTCACCCGACCCAGCAGGCCGGCGGTGACGGCGTCACCCACAGCGACAGCGACGAGCGCACCGAGCACCGTCGCGGCGAGATACGCCAGGGCGGTGCCCGGTGCGCCGACGACGATCGCCTGCTGGACGTCGACCGCGTACGTGGAGAAGGTGGTGAACCCGCCGAGCACCCCGACCCCGAGGAACGGGCGGGCCAGCGGGTGCCCGCCGCCGAGGTGCCCGAGAACCGCCATCAGCACGCCGATCAGCAGGCAGCCGGACGTGTTGACGATGAAGGTGGCCCAACCGAAGCCGCTCGGTGGGTGCGGAACGGCGTGTTGCAGGCCGGCCCGGGCCAGCGCGCCGAGCACCCCGCCGGCCGCGATCGCGGCGAGGATCGTCGCGGGACGAGCGGTCAGCTCGCGGCGGTCGGCGGGGACGCGCAGGTCGACGTCGGGGTCGGTACGCGGCTCGAACGGCTCTGGCACGGCTCCTCAGCGTAGTGCCGGCGAGGGTGGCGTCAGCGCACCGCCGCGACGGCGGCGTCCGGGCCGCCTCGCCAGACCGTGCCGACCTCGCTGAAGCCGGCCGCGGTGAGCGCGGCCAGGTGCCAGGAGACCGGCGGGGTCCAATCGGGGCTGTGTCCGGTCGGGTAGATGGCGTGTCGCTGGGCGACCAGCGGGGCGAGCGCCGGGTCGGCGCCGGCCCGCTCCCACCAGTCCGACCAGGACAGCATCGAGCCGGCGGCGTACCGGGCGTTGCGCCGGTCCCGTGCCCGGTCCATCAGCCGCTTGGTCAGCTCCGGCACTGTGTCGTCGGGCATGTGATCGGCGTTGACGAAGACCCCGCCCGGTCGCAGCACGTCACGCAGCTCGGCGTAGAGCTGCCCGAGCCGGTCGGCCGGCAGCCAGTGCAGGGCGGTGGCGGTGAGCACGGCGTCGTACTCCTGGTGGGGGAGCGTGGAGCGCCACTCGGGGGTGCCGAGGTCGGCCGTGATGATGGTGGCCCGGTCGGCCAGCGAGGCGGCGGCGATGGCGAGCAGTGCCGGGTCGAGGTCGACCAGTGTCGTCTCGGCGGCGGGGAAGCGAGCGAGGGTCCGCAGCGAGATGGTGCCGGTGCCGCCGGCCAGGTCGAGCACGCGCGGCGGCCGGCCGTCGAGGACAGCATCGACGGTGTCGAGCATGGCGGTGAACCGGTGTTCCCGGTCCGGGAGGTAGGCCTCCTGTTGGCGGTCCCAGCTCTCCTGCCAGGCCCAAGGATCCACAATGTAAGGACTCATAGAGGTCAGGCTAGTTACGGCACGTCAAGGTTGTCCAGACCTTGTTGCACATCTTTTGCAATTGCGAGATGATGGCAGGGCGATGATCAGGGCGACGCCGGGTCGGGCACCCGCCCGGCCCGGCGTCCTCCTTTCGGCGACGTCAGACCGGGGCGTCCACAAGGCTCGCGTCGGCCCGGGCCGGCTCGTCGCGGCGGGCCAGCCGCAGCGCGCCGAGGAGCACACCCAGACCGATGAGGGTGAGTGCGGCCCCGGCCCAGATAGGCGAGGTGTAGCCGAGTCCGGCGGCGATGGTCACCCCGCCGATCCACGCGCCCAACGCGTTGCCGAGGTTGAACGCGGCGATGTTCGCCCCGGACGCCAGGGTCGGCGCCTGGTGGGCGTACCGCATGATCCGCATTTGCAGCGGCGGCACCGTGGCGAAGCCGAACCCACCCATCAGCACCAGCGCGACGATGGTCAGCACCGGATTCGTGGCGGTCAGCGCGAAGCCGACGAGCACCACGGTGAGCACCGCCAGGACGGTGACCAGCGTGCGCGACAGTGACCTGTCCGCCGCCCGGCCGCCGAGCAGGTTGCCCGCGAAGAGGCCCACGCCGAAGAGGACGAGCAGCCACGGCACGGTGCTGGTGGCGAAGCCGCTGACCTCGGTCAGCGTGTAGGCGATGTAGGTGAATGCGCCGAACATCCCACCGAAGCCCAGGACGGTGATCACCAGGGACAGCCAGACCTGCGGGTGGGTGAAGGCGCGCAACTCGCCGCGCAGCCCGCCGGCCGGGCGGTCGGCGGTGGCGGTGGTGCCCGCCGGGATCAGCAGGGCCAGCCCGATCAGGGCGACCACCCCGATGGCGGTGATCGCCCAGAACGTCGACCGCCAGCCGAAGTGCTGCCCGAGGAAGGTGCCGAACGGCACGCCGAGCACGTTGGCGATGGTCAGGCCGGCGAACATCATGGCGATGGCGCCCGCCCGTCGGGCCGGTGCGACCAGGCCGGCGGCGACCACGGCGCCGATGCCGAAGAACGCGCCGTGGCAGAGCGCGGCGACGATCCGACCGGCCATCATCACTGCGTAGTCGCCGGCGACGGCGGAGAGCAGGTTGCCGATGATGAAGAGCACCATCAGGCCGAGCAGCACCGGTTTGCGCGGCAGGCGGGTGACGGCCGCGGTGAGGGCGACCCCGCCGACCGCCACGCTGAGGGCGTAGCCGGAGATCAACCAGCCGGCCACCGGCTCGGTGACCGCGAAGTCGGCCGCCACCTCGGGCAGCAGCCCCATGATCACGAACTCGGTGAGCCCGATGCCGAAGGCGCCGATGGCCAGCGCGATCAGGCCGGGCGGCAGGGACTTGGGGCGTACGGACATGGTCTTCCCATCGGGAGGGGGCATTTATGCGGCGCTTGCAACTACACGCGCCAGCAACGAAATACTTGCACGCGCTTTATATCGGCGCAAGCGTGGTAGCCTGGGGTCCGTTCAGATCACACCGAGGAGGCCGCCATGGGCATCGCCGACGACGCGGTCGAGATCCGCGCCCAGGGTTGGCGCACCCTCGCCGCCCTGCACGGGCTGATCGAGACGTCCCTGGAGCGGGCCCTGCAGGCCGGCCACGGCCTCTCCGTCGTGGAATACACGGTGCTCGACGCGCTGTCCCGCCAGGACGGCTGGCACATGCGGATGAGCCAGCTCGCCCGCGCCGCCGCGCTCTCCGGCAGCGCCACCACCCGGCTGGTCACCCGCCTGGAGCAGCGAGGGCTGCTCACCCGCATCCTCTGCGCCGACGACCGGCGCGGCATCTACACCGAGCTGACCCCGGCCGGCTCCGAGCTGCTCGCCCAGACCCGACCGACCCACGACCGGGTGCTCACCGACGCGCTCGCCCAGGCGGAGGCCACCCCCGAGCTGGCCCCGCTCGTCGACGCCCTGCACCGGCTGCCGGTCACCGGCTGACCGCCCCACCGGCCCCGGCGACAGCGGGCGTACGGTACCCGCAGCCCCACCGGGACCGCCGCGCCAAGGAGGCAGCCGATGCAGGACCGCACCCCTCGTCCCGAGGAGCTGGAGCCGATCGAGCGCGCCGGCATCGACGAGCTGCGCGCCCTGCAACGCGACCGACTGCGCTGGTCGTTGCGGCACGCGTACGACAACGTGCCGCACTACCGGCGGGCGTTCGACGCTGCCGGCATGCACCCGGACGACTGCCGGGATCTCGACGACCTGGCCCGCTTCCCGTTCACCGGCAAGGCGGAGCTGCGGGAGAACTACCCGTTCGGCATGTTCGCCGTACCCCGGGAGCGGGTCGCCCGCCTGCACGCCTCCTCCGGGACCACCGGCCGGCCGACAGTGGTCGGCTACACCCGCGACGACCTGCGCACCTGGGCACGGCTGATGGCCCGATCGATCCGCGCCTCCGGCGGCCGCCCCGGCGACCGGGTGCACGTCGCGTACGGCTACGGGCTCTTCACCGGCGGCCTGGGCGCGCACTACGGAGCCGAGGAGCTGGGCTGCACTGTCATCCCGGTCTCCGGGGGCATGACCGAGCGTCAGGTCATGCTGATCCGCGACTTCGAACCCGAGGTCATCATGGTCACGCCCAGCTACCTGCTGGCCATCGTCGACGAGATGCGCCGCCAGGGCGTCGACCCGCGTGCCACCTCACTGCGGGTGGGCATCTTCGGCGCCGAGCCGTGGAGCGAGGACATGCGCCGCGAGATCGAGCAGCAGCTGGACATACACGCCGTCGACATCTACGGGCTCTCCGAGGTGATGGGCCCCGGCGTGGCGACCGAGTGCGTCGAGACCAAGGACGGCCTGCACCTCTGGGAGGACCACTTCTACCCGGAGATCATCGACCCGATCACCGGGGCGGTGCTGCCCGACGGCGAGCGGGGTGAGCTGGTGTTGACCTCCCTGACCAAGGAGGCGATGCCGGTCGTGCGCTACCGCACCCGCGACCTGACCCGGCTGCTGCCCGGCACCGCCCGACCGATGCGCCGGATCGAAAAGATCACCGGCCGCACCGACGACATGATGATCCTGCGTGGGGTGAACATCTTCCCCACCCAGATCGAGGAGTTGATCCTGCGCACCCCGCAGCTCTCGCCGCACTTCCAGTGCGTCCTCGATCGACACGGCCGGCTGGACACCCTCACGGTGCGGGTGGAACGGCGAGCCGACGTCGACGTGGACGCCGCCGAGCGGGCCGGCGATGCGCTCGTTCAGCTGGTGAAGAACACCATCGGCGTGAGCGTGGCGGTAGACGTCCTCGCCCCCGACGCCGTGGAACGGTCGATGGGCAAAATGCGCCGCATCGTCGACCAGCGGCCTGCCTCCGTGTCGTCGTCGACATAGGATCCAACCCATGCGCGTGCTGGTGGTCTCCGCCCCGCTCGTCGGGCACGTCTTCCCGCTGGTGCCGCTGGCGGTCGCCCTCCGCGACGCCGGCCACGACGTGCTGGTGGCCACCGGCGGCGGAGCTCTGGCCGCCGCCGAGGCGGGCCTGCCGGTGCACGACATCGCGCCGGGCTTCGACTTCCGCCGGATCGCGCTGCGGATCCTTCCCCGTCACCCGCTGATCGCGCGGGCGGAGATGGCCGGCACCGCCGGCACCCGGGGCGCCGGCCTGCTGTTCGGCGCGCTCAACGACCAGCTCGTCGACCCGGTGGTCGCGCTGGCCACCCGGTGGCGGCCGGATCTGGTGCTGCACGAGCCGTTCGCGGTCGCCGGTGCGGTGGCCGCCGCACGGCTCGACGTGCCGGCCGTACGCCAGGAGAACGCCCTCTTCGACGGCCGGGACCTGGTCCGGGCCACCGTCGCCCGACTCGGCGCGGCGCTGCGCCGGCACGGCCTCACCGAGCTGCCCGCGCCGGCCGCCGCCCTCGCCGTGGCCCCACCCAGCGTTGCCACGCAGGGCGGCTGGCCGATGCGCTACACGTCCTACGTCGGCGGCGGGGAACTGCCGGCCTGGTTGCGCGAGCCGGGTGAGCGCCAGCGGATCCTGGTCACCCGCAGCACCCTCACCGGCCCCGGCGATCGGGGGCCGATGCCCGCCGTGGTGGCCGCCGCGGCCGAGGTGGACGCCGAGATCGTGCTGGTCCGCCCCGACGAGCGGTCGGCCCGCTCGGTGCCCGGCAACGTACGGGTGGTCGGCTGGATTCCGCTCGACGAGGCGTTACCGGCGAGCGCGGCGCTGGTGCACCACGGTGGCGCGGGCAGCGCCCTCGGCGCTCTCGCCGCGGGCCGGCCCCAGCTGGCCACCACGGGTCCCGGGGACCGGCGGCACAACGCCGAGCTGGTGGCCCGTCGAGGCGCCGGCCTGGCGCTGCGTCCCCGGGACATCACCGCGCGGGCACTGACCCAGCTGCTCACCGACGAGCGCCTGCGGACCGCTGCCGCGCAGGTCAGCCGAGAGATCGCCGCGATGCCGCCACCGACGGACCTGGTCGCGCGGCTGGCGGCACTGGTCTGACGCCACCCCGCGTGGCCACCCCTGATGCACCGTCGACTGCGGCAGGATGACCGGATGCGACACGTCGTGCTGTTCCACTCCGTGTACGGGCTGCGGCCCGCCGTGCGCGCCGCCGCCGACCGGTTGCGCGCCGCCGGGCACCAGGTCAGCACCCCCGACCTGTACGGCGTCCCGGCCACCGGCACCGTCGAGGAGGGCTTCGCGCTACTCGACAAGATCGGCCAGGAGGTGGTGCTGGACCGGGCCCGCGACGCGCTGCGTGACCTGCCACCGGAGACGGTCCTCGGCGGCTTCTCGATGGGCGCCGGGGTGGCCGGGGCGCTGCTGGCCGAGCGCCCCGACGCCGCCGGTCTGCTCCTGCTGCACGGCACCGGCGGCGCCCCGGACGCGGTCCGACCCGGGTTGCCGGTGCAGCTGCACCTCGCCGACCCCGACCCCTACGACGCGCCGGACGAGGTCGACGAGTGGCAGCAGGCGCTGACCGCCGCCGGCGTTGACCTGACGGTCTTCCGCTATCCGGGCGTGGGCCACCTGTTCACCGACCCGGACGTGGCCGACTACTCCCCGGACGCGACCGCGACGGCCTGGCCGCGCGTGCTGGCCTTCCTGGCCGCCCGCTGAGCACCCGTCCCGCTGACCGTGCTTGCGTGGTGCCCGCCGACCACACCGGACGGTCACCAGGTCCCTTGGGACGTGCCATCGCCCTCCGTCACGTCACGGCCCACGCCGTCGTCGGTGACCGGGCGGGCTCTCCAGGCGAGGGCGGACCGCGGTGGCCGGGCGGGCGACCTACGGCTTCAGCACGATCTTGCCTCGCGCACGGCGGGACTCACTGAGCTCGTGGGCGGCGGCCGCCTCTTCCAGAGAGAACACTGCCGCGACCGGCACTGTGAAGCGACTCCGCTCGGCGAGTTCGCCGGCGGCGGCGATTCCTTCGAGTGCCGGTGTGTCGGCGCCGGGGCCAGAGCCGCGCGACAGGTGCAGGCCGTAGGCCTCGGCGTTGATGTCGGCGATGCTCACCACCCTGTCCGGGCCGGCGACCAGGCCGACCAGGTCTGGCAGGGAGCCAGAGCCGGCGCAGTCGAGTACGACATCCACCCCGCCGGGCAACAGGGTGTGGACCCGCTCGGCCAGCCTGGGGCCGTAGGTGGTCGGGATCGCCCCGAGCGAGGCGACGAGGTCATGGTTGCGGTCGCTGGCTGTGCCGATGACGGCCGCACCGCGGGCGACCGCGAGCTGGATCGCTGTCGTACCGACCCCGCCGGCCGCGCCCTCGATCAACAGCGTGGTGCCGTCCCTGACGCCCAACCGGTCGAGCACCCGGGTGGCCGTCTCGATGTTGCCGGCCGCGCCGCCGGCCTGCTCCCAGGTCAGGGCGGCCGGCTTCGGCGCCCACGCGGCCAGGACGGCGTACTCGGCGTTCGCTCCGCCCATCTGGGCGTAGTCCGTGATCCCGAAAACCTCATCGCCTACCCGCGCCGTGGTCACCCCGTCACCGATCTCGTTGACCACGCCGGCGGCGTCGACACCGGGCACGTGCGGCAGGCGGAGCGGAATCCATTCCTGGAATCGGCCGGCGCGCACGTAGGTGTCGGCCGGATTGACACCCGAGGCCCGAACCGCCACCCGTATCTGGCCGGCTCCGGCGTGCGGTTCCGGTGCCTCCGAGACCTCAAGGACACTCGCGGGACCGTACTTCGAAAATTGCAAAGCCCTCATGCCCACGGACGCTAACGCAGGCCGCTGTCCGCCTCGCTAAAGTGAGAGCCGTGACCGATCGTTTGCCTCACGCTCTTCGCTCCGACGCTCTGGACAACCGCGAGCGCATCCTCGAGGCCGCCCGCGCGGTCTTCGCCGTTGACGGCCTGGACGTGCCGATGCGGGTGGTCGCCCGGCGGGCCGGGGTTGCACCCGCCACCCTGTACCGCCGGTTTCCGACCAAGGAGATTCTGGTCACCGAGGCATTCACGGAACAGATGTACGCGTGTCGCGGCGTTGTCGACGAGGGCCTTGCCAATTCGGATCCATGGCGCGGTTTCTGTCTCGTGATCGAGAAAATGTGTGAACTGCACGCACGTGACCGAGGCTTTACCGCAGCTCTTATGTCGACCTTTCCCAAGGCAGTTGATTTCGAGGCGCGCCGTGAATACGCGCTCAGAGCGATCGACGAGCTGGCCCGCCGCGCGAAGGAAGCCGGTCGCCTGCGCCGCGACTTCGTCCTGGACGACGTCATCCTCGTGCTGATGGCCAACAGCGGTATCCACGCGAGCTCGCCGACTACTCAGCTCAACGCGTCCCGGCGCTTCGCGGCGCTCGCCATCTCGGCATTCCACGCCTCCCCGGATGTCTCGCCGCTCCCGCCGGTGGCGCGGTTGGCACCCCCGGCGTCGGTTCCAGACCCGGCCGGGTGAGCTGCTTCTCCCGGCGGCCCGGCTGGCCGGGATCCCGACCCGGACCGCCGCGTCGACCGCCGACCCAGCCACGTCGGGCGAGCCGCCGACTCAGCCGCGTCGGGCGAGCCGCCGACTCAGCCGCGTCGGGCGAGCCGCCGACTCAGCCGCGTCGGGCGAGCCGCCG
>NZ_JBEZFO010000010.1:41773-161146 GCF_040649495.1 Micromonospora sp. NPDC048947 | reverse complement strand
GTCGGGCGAGCCGCCGACTCAGCCGCGTCGGGCGAGCCGCCGACTCAGCCGCGTCGGGCGAGCCGCCGACTCAGCCGCGTCGGGCGAGCCGCCGACTCAGCCGCGTCGGGCGAGCCGCCGACCTTGCTCAGCGGACGGTGGCGCCGATGCGCGGAGGCGTGGCGGTGCCGTGCACCCGCTTGGCGTGGCTGGCGAACAGCCGGGGCGCGATGATCGGCATGAGTAGCCGGGCCGGCAGCGGAGCGTGCGCCAGCACCGCCTTGACCACCTCCGGGTCGCCCTCGTACATGGCCAGGCCGAAGGCCAGAGGGAGCTGCTTCTTCGGGGACTTGCTCATGCCGTGCTCGCCGAGCTGCATCCACTCCCGGGCGGTGACGTGCCGTTGCGCCAGCGGCAGGATCTCGCTCTCCTCCAGGGCCATGTGCTCGATCAGCGCGGCGCGTAGCTGCTCCAGGGCGTCCGCGAGCTGCTCACCGCCGCGCGCGGTGCGGCGCCACTGGGGGAGGAGGGCGACCACCGTCGCGTGGGCGTCCTCGATGGCGTGGTGCTGCGCCTCCATGGTGGGCACGATCGCCGCGGCCTCCGCGCCGCCGCGCTCCAGCAGCCGGGGCCAGAGCAACAGGTCCTCGCCCTCGTGGTGCAGGTGCAGGATGTGGCAGAGCATGTCGGCGTGGGCGCCGACGACCTCCGCGCGCGTGGCGTCGCCCGGGGTGACGTCGCGGACGAGCTGCGGCAGCAGGCTGAATTCGCGACGGAGCGCCGCGTGCGCCATGTACATGTCGCGTACGTCGGCCATGGCTTCGCGGTGGTTCTGGTTCACGGTGACCTTTCCGAGGGATCAACTGGCACAGATGTGTTGATCATGCTCGGCGCCACTTGGAGCCGGCTTGGAATCCGCCAGCAGTGACGGTCAGCCGACCATCGCAGCGGTCGCCTCGGCCAGCCAGTGCGGCGACTCCCACCGGCGGGCGACCCGCGCGGCGAGGGTGAAGTGCTGGGTCGCCTCCTCGGTGCGGCCCACCAACCGGAACAGCTCCCCGAGCGTCAGCGCGACCGGCCGCACCACTGCCGCGGTGGTGGAGAGACCGGCCAGTTGGTCGCGTACCGGGAGCAGCGCGTCGATCACGGGTGGGGCCAGGTCCCGTCGACCCAGCGCCACCACGACCATTCCGCGCACGCTGAGCAGCGCCGACTCGAAGTAGTCCGGGCGGTAGGTGTGCCCTCCGATCGGCATGGCCCGCGCCTCGTCCAGGCGTCCGCTGCCGATCAGGGCCAGCGCCAGCAGGTCGTCAACGATCGGGCCCAACGACCCCCGTATCCGCCGGGTCGCCTCCAGGTGCTCACCGAACCGTCCCTGGCTGATCAGCAGGGTGCCGGTGGAGAAGTAGTGGAAGGCAGCGGCGTGCAGCGAACCCTGCCGCCGCATCTGCACGGCGACCTGGTCGTAGTGCCGCCGCGCGGCGGCGAAGTCGCCGGCGATGTGCGCGAGGGCGCCCAGCGAGCACAGGTTGATCGTCTGCGCCTCGTTCAGCTGGTACGTCTCGGCCAGCCACCCCTGCCGGGCGACGCTGAGGCGCAGTTCGTCCGGCTCGTTCAGCGCGGCAGCACAGTGGCCCAGCGCCTGCTCGGCGACCGAACGATAGGTCACCAGCCCGTGCGCGTCGGCGAGGTCGCGCAGCTCCAGGGCGAAGGTCCGACGCTCCGGCGCCTCCCGCTCGTAGCTCATGGTGCGCAGCCGCGCGGCAAGCCCCAGGGCGCGCAGCTCGGGGTCGCCCAACCGCTGCGAGAGGGCCAGTGCCTCCCGTCCGGCCGCCACGCCGCGCGGATCGGACTCGCCGTCCAACTCCGTGGCCAGCGCCTCCAGCAGCCGGCACCGGGCGACCGGGTCCAGGTCGTCGACGCGCAGCAGCCTGGTGACCAGCTCGACGACCCGGTGGTCCACCACGCCGTACTGGTGGGTCAACCACGGGGTGGGGACGGTCCACGCGGTGAACGCCGCTACCAGCAGGTCGTCTCGGCCGGACGCCGCGGCGACGTCGATCGCCCGAGCCCGGGTCTGCCGGGCGGCCGCCACCGCGCCGGCCCGCGCCTGGGCGCGCAGCAGCCGCCCGAGCAGGTCGACCCGGAGCGCGTCGCGGTCCCCGGCGACAGTGGCGGCTGCCTCGACAGCGTTGCCGAGCAGCTCGATCGCGGCGTCGTACGCGTACCGCCGCTCGGCCAGTTCGGCGGCCCGGACGGCGTAGTCGACGGCGAGCGGCGCGGTGTCGGCCGACGCGGCGCGGGCGTACTGGTGGGCCAGGGCGGGGTAGTCGTCGGGTCGCAGCCGGCGGGTGGCGGCGGCGATCCGCGCGTGCAGGCGGGTGCGGCGCAGCTGCGGCAGGTCGGTGTAGATGGTGTCGCAGACCAGGCCGTGTACGAACCGCACCCGCCCGGGCGCCGGTTCGGTGAGCAGCCCGGCGGCCAACCCGGCTTCCAGTGCCCGCAGGACGGTGCCCTCGTCGGTGCCGGCGGCGTCGACGAGCGTCGACACCTCGGCCTCCCGCCCCACGGCCGAGGCGAGCCGCAGCACCGAGACGACAGTCGACGGGAGGCGGGAGAGTCGTCGGCGCAGCACGTCGCGTACGCCCTCGGGCACGTCGGAGGTGGCCACGAGCGTGCCCTCGGCGGCGAGTAGCCGCGCCGACTCCCGGACGTAGAACGGGTTGCCGCCGGTGCGCTCGGCCAACGCGGTGACCGTGTCCGGGTCGACGGTGCTGCGGGCCAGCGCGCGGAGCAGCCGTTCGACCTCTGACGTGCTCAGACCGCCCAGCGGGACCCGGTGGGGTGACCGGCGGGCCAGGACGGCCATCGTGTCGGCGAGCCGCTCGGCGTTGTCGGCGGGCCGCAGCGCCGCGACGAACAGGACGCTGCCGGTGGTCATCTCGGTGACGCTCTGCAACAGCAGCAACGTCTCGGCGTCGGCGGCGTGCAGGTCGTCGAGGATCACCGTGACCGGTCTGCGGGCCGCGGCGGCGTCCAACCAGGCGCCGACGGCGCGGTGCAGCCGGAACCGGCCGGCGGTGACGTCGCCGCCGGACTCACCGTCGCCCCCACCGAGCAGCGGGGCGAGCGCCGGTGCGAGGTCACCCGGGGATGTCTGCTCGGCGAGTTGCCGCAGTGCCTCGACCCACGCCCAGGCCGGCGGGGCGCCGTCGACCTCGGGGCAGCGGCCGACGGCGACCAGCCAGCCGTCCGTGGTCAGCTCGTCCCGAAACCGGGTGAGCAGGCTCGTCTTGCCGGCCCCGGCCTCACCGCTGAGCAGAGCGACGCGCGGCCCGCCCGCCACCGCCTCGGCGGCCGCCTGCCGCAGCGCCCGCAGCTCTGCCTCCCGACCGACGAAGACCTCCTCCGACACCAGCCGCTGGGCCCGTACCGCTGTCGCCGGCACCGGTGGCAGCAGGTCGAGTCGCTGCCCCAGGATGGCGGACTCCACCTCGACCAGCGCCGGACCCGGGTCCAGTCCGAGCTGGTCCGCCAGGGTCGCCCGGGCCCGGCGCAGCGCGGCCAGCGCGTCGCCCTGCCGACCGGTACGCCACAACGCCAGCGCCAGCAGCCGCCAGCTCTCCTCCCGCAACGGCGCCTGCCGGGTCAACAGCTCCGCCTCCGGCACCGCCTCGGCCGCGTCGCCGCAGCGCACCGTCACGTCGAGCAGCAGCTCCCGAGCGCCGAGCCGCAGCTCCTCCAACCGCAGCACCTCCGGCTGCGCCCACGGCTCACCGGCGAACTCGGCGTACGCCCGACCGCGCCACAGCTCGAGCCCGCCGCTGAGCAACCGACGTGCCCGGCCCGGGTCGGCGGGGCCGACCGCACGCGCCTCGGCGAGCAGCGTCTCGAACCGACCGGCGTCGACGGCGTCGGCGGGCAGCCGCAGCGCGTAGCCAGGTGGCGCGGTGACCAGGACCCGGGCCGGCGCCCGGCGCTCGCGGGTCGGCTCCAACAGGCGGCGCAGGTGCGAGACGTACGCCTGCAGGGAGGCGATCGCCCGGGGCGGCGGGTCACCCCGCCACAGATCCTCGATCATCTGCCCGACGGAGACGACCTCGCCGCGGGCCGCGAGCAGGAGCGCGAGCACGGCGCGTTGACGGGGGCCGCCGAGGTCGACCGGCCCGCCTGTGTCGACCTCAACCTCAAGCGACCCGAGCACCCGTAGCAGCATGACGAACCAATCCTAGTCGCGCTCGCGGGCGGCCCATCGGCTCCCGCTGGACCCCGGGCAGCCAGCTCACGGCGGGCGCGGGCGGGGGGCCACCACCGCGCGGGGCACCGCAGGACGCGCCTTGTTCGATATCGTGGCGCCACCATCAAGATCCTCGACGGGGGCCTGACGATGACCACGACGGCCTTCGACGAATACGAACGGTCGCGCTGGGCCGGGCGCGCGGGGGCGTACGACAGCAGTCTCGCCGCGCTCTGCGCGTACCCCGCACCAGCGTTGTTGGACGCCGCCCACGTCGGGGCGGGCACGCGGGTGCTCGACGCGGGCACCGGCTCCGGCACGGTGGCGACGCTGGCGTGCGCGCTGCACGCCAGCGTCGTCGCCGTCGACGCCGAGCCCAGCATGGTCGAGTTGGCGCGCGACCGCGTTCCGTCAGCCGACGAGGTCCGGGTCGCGGCTCTGCCTCACCTCCCGTTCGCCTCCGGGTCGTTCGACGCGGCCGTGGCGAACTTCGTGATCAACCACGTGGGCGATCCGCTGGCCGCGATCACCGAGCTGCGACGGGTCGTCCGGTCGGCGGGTCGGGTCGCTGTCACCGTGTGGCCGCACCCCCCGCCCGAGGCGCAGAGCCTCTGGGCTGAGGTCTTCGACGCCGCCGGGGTCGAACGGCGCGCCGCCGCCCCGACGGTGGACGCCGACCGGGACTTCCCCCGTACCCCCGACGGGGTGGCCGGCCTGCTCGACGGGGCCGGCCTCGTCGACGTGCGCTGCGAGACGCTCACCTGGGCGCACCGCACCGACCCGGAGGCCTGGTGGCGTGGCCCCGCCAACGGCATCAGCAAGCCAGGTCTGGTGCTGGAGACCCAGCCGGCGGCCATGATCGGCCGCATTCGTGCCGCGTTCGACGAGGTGACCGCCCGCTACCGTGGCCCCGACGGCCTGCTCGCGCTGCCGACCGCGGCACTGCTGGCCTCGGCGTCCGTACCCTAAGCACCCCCACCCCCACCGCGGCGATCTTGCAGTTTCGGCTGTCGATATCAGTGGGATGCCGCTTATGCCGGGACAGCAAGTGCAAGATCGCCGCCCAGGTCCGTCGATCATGGAGTTGTGGTGCCCGACTTGTTCATCGCCAAGGCGTTTGTCACCCACCACAACTCCATGATCGGCAGGGCAGGGCGGGGATGCCCACTGTCAGGCGGAGGCGGGCAGGCCGTCCAGTGGGCGGATCAACGGCGGGCGGGGTAGCGCCCGCACCACGCCCGGCGGAGTGCCGGCGTCGGCGAGTGTCAGGTGCCCAGCCGAACTCGCCGGCGTCGGGCGGACCGGCGCGTCGGGCCGTCCGACGTCCCGGGACGAGCCACCGCCCCGAGTTCCGGACACCGCTGGAGCCGGCGTCGGCGGTACGTCACCAGCCTCGGCGACGGCTCGGAGCCGGCGGGGGCCCGCCGTGCGGTCGGCACCGGGACCCGGCGCGGCGGGACGGGTGGCCATCGTCGGGGTGGGGTTGGCTCGCCCCAGCGCCGTCGGGCCGGTGACACCGCCCGGCCCTGCCGAGGCCAGCGCCGCGAAGACCGCGTCGAGGCGGCCGGTCCGAGCGCCAACGGTGTCGAGGCGCACGATCTCCGCGCTCCTCGCCGCCGAGCCGTTGATCGCACCACCGCGCGGGTCGTCGTTGCGTCGCACGCTGTCGAGGTGCGACACGCCGGCAGCCCGGCGTTGGAAGACAGCCCGCAGGGCGCGGGGCAACCGCTCGGCGGCGACCTGGCGCAGCGCGGGAGCGGCGAACGCGTACCCGTCGACGTGGTGGGGGAGCAGCAGCCCTGCGGCGACCAGACCGCGGAGCGCGGGCGCGGACCGGCCGGGCGTCCAGCCGAGTGCCCGGTCCACGGCCGCCCCGGAGATCAGCCCACCGAGGGTGCCGGCGGCCATCAGCACCGCCCGCCGCTCGCCGTCGAGGTGGTCCAGCTCCGCGCCGACGGCCCGGCGTACCGCCTCGGGCAGCGGGAGCGCCGCCGGATCGGCACCGTCCACCAGCGACGTGACGTACGCCGCCGCGTGCCCGGGGCGGCCTCCCACCAGCGGCAGCAGCCGGTCGACCAGGGCCACCGGCTGCCCGGCCCGGGTGAGCAGGTGGCGCAGCAGCCGTCCGGACTGCACTGTGGCCAGCGGTCCGATCGTCAGCTGGCGGGCCGGGCCGGGCCGGCTGTCGGCCCACTGCGGCTGGTGCACGGTGAGCAGGGCCAGCGGCAGCCCGCGCTCCGTCGCCGCGCTGAACAGCGTGTGCAGGAAGCGGCTCACCACGGGCGCGGCCCGGTCCAGGTCGTCGACAGCCACGATCAGCGGCCGGTGGGCGGCCAGCCGCAGCAGGACCTCGCGGCAGACCGCCGCGCCGGCGAGGGCGGCGGCCGAACCGTCCGGGGTGGTCAGCATCCGCTCGAGCGCCGGGACGGCGGTGGCCACCCGGGTCGGCGGGAACAGCGGCGTCAGGGCGGCGAGGAGGCGGTCGTGGGCCGCCGCCGGGCCGTCGCTGTGCCGGATCCCGGCGAGGCTGCGGAGCAGGTGCGCGACCGGCGCCAACACCTGATCGGGGTACGGCTGACAGGTCGCCACGCACCAGCGGATCGGCAACCCATCCACAGTGGTCAGGCCACGGGTCAGCTCGTGCAGCAGCCGGCTGCGGCCGCTGCCGGTGGGGCCGACCAGTGAGATCCAGCGGGGCGTCCGGTGTCGGATGGCCGCGCCCAACTGGTCGCGGATGGTGGCCAGTTCGCGGCGCCGACCGATCAACGGGCCGTCGTGCCGGTCGGCGCCGGGGCGTACCGGCCCGACGGCGTGCCAGACCGGCACCGGCGGTACCCGGCCGTCGACCGGCACCGGCGTCAGCTGACGCTGGGTGATCAGGCCGGCGGTGGCGCGGGCGGTGGCCGCGCAGAGCGCGACGGCGCCGGGCGCGGCGTACTCCTGCAGGCGGGCTGCGGAGGTGATCACCGCGCCGCTGGCCACGCCGTGCCCGCCGGTGAGGACATCGCCCAGGTCGACCACTACCTCGCCGGTGGCGACACCGACCCGGACGCGCAGCCTGATGCCGTCGACCATGGGCCGTCGGTCCAGCGCGGCCTGGATCTCGAGGCCGGCGCGCACCGCCCGGTACGCGTCGAAGCCGTCGGAGTGCCGAGCGCCGAAGAGCGCCATCACGGCGTCGCCGATGTACTTCTCCACCACCCCGTGCCAGCGGTGCAGCACACCGGCGACGGTGTCGAAGTAGGCCCGCTGCAACGCTCGGACGTCCTCGGGGTCGAGCCGGTCCACCAGGGCCGTCGAGCCGACGATGTCCGCGAAGAGGACGGTGACGACGCGCCTCTCCTGGGGTACCGGCCAGAGCGGGGTGACGGTCCGTTGCGTGTCGACGTTGATGCTGGTGGTCATGGGTGTCGCACCGGCCTTTCTCCCCGCGGTTGCCTGATCACCTCCGGAGATTGGCACTAGTGGGCCGACGGGGGATCTGCCGAACGACGTATGTCGGCCACCTGCAACCTTTAGTCGCAAAGTCGACGCGAGGAGTACCACAAGCGGTGGGCGGCCGTAGAACGGTGTGGGGCCCTGTGATTAGGCTGCGTGGCATGGCCAGCGATGTGGACACCGCACCGCTCGTGGGCCGGGCCGAGCTGGTGCAGACGGTTCGGTCCGCGTTGCTCGGTGACGGCGCGCACGGGCAGACCGCGGCGGTCTTCCTGACCGGCGAGAGCGGTGTGGGAAAGACCCGGCTGTTGGGCGAGATCGGCGAGCGCCTACGGGATCGGGGCGCCGTGGTGCTCACCGGCAGCTGCCTGGACATCGGCGACGCCTCCCCACTGCATCCGCTGTTGCAGGCGCTGCGCCGGTTCGACAGCGAGGTGTCCACCTCGCCCGCCCGCACCTCCTCGGCGGTGCGTGGGCTGTTGCAGATGTTCGCCGACGAGACCGCCGGCCCGGACGGCGCCGGCGCGTTGCTGGAGCGGGTCTCCCGTGGTCTGCACCTGATCGCCGAGGGGCGCCCGCTGGTGCTGATCCTCGATGACCTCCAGTGGGTCGACCGCAGCACCCGCCAGCTCCTGCTCTACCTGCTCGCCGGCCTGGGTGATCTTCAGTTGTCGGTGCTGGCGGCGGTGCGCGCCGAGTCGTTGCAGGGCGCGCACCCACTGCGCCGGGTGCTCACCGAGCTGCGGCGGCTCCGCACGGTGCGGGTGCTCGACCTGGCGCCGCTGGGCCGGGCCGACACCGAGACGCTCGCCGCCGCGGTGGTCGGCCGGACGTTGACCGCCGACGCGGCCGAGCAGGTGTGGCAGCGCAGCGGTGGCAACCCGTTCGTCATCGAGGAGCTGGCCCGGGATCTGCGCGACGGCCGCGACGGCCTGTCCGAGACGCTGCGGGAGATCTTCCTCGACCGGGTCGACGCGCTGCCCCAGCACGCGCACGCCGTGGTGCACGCGGTGGCCGCCGGGGTCGAGCCGGTGCAGCACTGGCTGCTGGCCGAGGTGCTGCGAATGCCGGAGGACGAGCTGATCGCCGCGGCCCGGGCCGCTGTGGCGCACCGGCTGCTGGTCGGCGCCGACGAGGGCTACCGGCTGCGGCACCGCCTCGTGGCCGAGGTGCTGGCGCACGAGCTGCTGCCGGCCGAGCGCTCCGGGCTGCACCGCCGCTACGCCGAGGCGCTGACCACCGCTCCGGGTGAGCTGCACCAGGCCCGGCTGGCGCACCACTGGCGGCTGGCCGGCGAGCCGGCGAAGGCCCTGCCGGCGGCGGTGGCCGCCGCCCAGGAGGCCGAGCGGCTGCACGGTTACGCCGAGGCGCACCGGCACTGGTCGGCGGCGTTGCAGTTGGCCGCCGAGCCGGGCCCGCTGACTGTGGACCGGGTCGAGTTGCTGGAGAACGCCGCCGAGGCGGCCCACCACTGTGGGGAGCACGCCCGGGCGTTGGCCCTGCTGGAGGAGTTGGCCACGCTGCGGGGAGGCGAGGCCAGCTGCGCGCTGCACATCCGCCGGGCCCGTTACCTCGCCGCCGCCGGTCGCTCCGCGCTCGCCGAGGAGGAATACCAGCGGGCGTTGAAGGCGGAGGACTGCTCCCCTCGGGACCGGGCCAGCGCCGCCGCCCGCCTGGCCGAGCTGCTGCTGCACCTGGGTCGCTACGCCGACGCCGGTGAGCGGGCCCGCGAGGCGTTGGCGTTGGCCGAGAACGTGGCCGGCTCGGCCACCGAGGTGGTGCTGGCCAGTTCGGCGTTGGGTTTCAGCGACGCCTGTCTGGAAGACCCGGACGCTGGTCTGGCGGTCATGCGCGACGCCCTCGACACCGCCGAGCGTGCCGGTCAGCCCGAGGACGTGGCCTGCGCGTACCTGCACCTGGCGGAGCTGCTGACCGGGCCGCTGAACGTCCTCGAAGAGGGCGTGGTGGTGGCTCGACGGGGCGCCGAACGGGTGGCCGAGCTGGGGCTTGGTCGCACCTGGGGCACCCGGCTGCTGGCCATCGCCATCAACGGGCTGTTCCGGGTGGGCCAGTGGGCCGAGGCGGAGAAGGTGGTGGCCGCGGCCCTGCGGCACCGACCGTCCGGTGCGGACGCCGTGGAGCTGCTGTTGGCCCGGTGCCGGCTGTCGGTGGGCTACGGCGACATCGAGGCCGCCGGTCGGGACCTCGACGCGGTGGCCACCCTGCTCGCCGGCGGCGGGGCGCGACACGTCATTCCGCTGCTCACCCTGCGCTCCGGGCTGGCCATGTGGGAGGGCCGGCACGACGTGGCACGGCAGGCGGTACAACGCGGCCTCACCGAGAGCCGTTCCGACGACGTCATGATCCTCTCGGCGCTGGTCTGGCACGGCCTGCGCGCCGAGGCTGAGGCGCACGCCAGCCGCACTGTCGAGGTGGACCCGACGGCGGTGCGCCGGCTACGGGACGTGGCCGAGCGGGTGGCCCGCAAGAGCGCCGGCGCCGCCCGGCCGGTGCGCTCGGTGGTGGAGGGCTTCCTGGCGCTGTGCGCCGCCGAGGTGAGCCGCCTCGACGGCAGCGATCCGGAGCTGTGGGCCGCGTCGGCGGCCGAGTGGGATCGACGCAATCATCCCTATCCGGCGGCCTACTCGCGGCTGCGGCAGGCCGAGGCGCTGCTGGCTCGGCGCAGCCGGGTGGCCACCGCCGGCAAGCTCCTGCGGGAGGCGTACCGGGTGGCGCAGGGGTTGGGCGCGGTGCCGTTGACCTCGGAGATCCGCGAGCTGGCCGGGCGGGCCCGGGTGTCGCTGGACGAGCGCGACAGCGCCACCGGTGCACGCAGCGTTCCGGTCGAGGCATCCGACGACGAGTTGGCGGCGCTCACCGCCCGGGAGCGGGAGGTGCTCGCCCTGGTCGCCGAGGGGTTGACCAACAGGGAGATCGGGCAGCGGCTGTTCATCAGCGAACGGACCATCGGGGTGCACGTGTCGCACATCTTCGACAAGCTCCAGGTTCGTACCCGTGTGCAGGCCAGCGCGATCCAGTTGCGCAACCAACGGGGCTGACCGACCCGACCACTGACGTACGTATCCCGGCGCGTGTGCGCGCCGGGATACGTCGTTTTACTGATCCCGTGGCCCGGTGTCGGCTGAGAGGCTGGGCCGCGTCGACGACGGCACGGGGGATGCCGCCGACCACAATGGAGGAGAAATGATCGAACCGGTCTGGGGGCCCGTGCACCGGGACATCGTCGACCTGCTCGCCGATCACCCCGCGGACGTGCCGGCCGTGGTCGATCATCTGACCAAGCTCCAGGACATGCTGGTCCGGCTGCCACCGTTGGAGGCCAGTTGCCCCCTCGCTGACTTCAACAAGCTCTACCTGACCATCACCAGCAGCGTGCTGGACGGGCTGTACGACGACCGCTTCGTCGACCCGGCCTTCCTCTCCCGGCTCGACGTCGAGTTCGCCGCCCGGTACTTCGACGCGATGCGGCTGTGGACCGACTCCAGCCCCGGCACCCCGAAGGCGTGGTCGTGCCTCTTCGAGCGGATGCGGGGGCCGGATGCCCGCCCGCTGCCGTCGGCGGCGGCCGGGGTGAACGCGCACATCAACTTCGACCTGCCGTTCGCCCTGGTGACCACGTTCGATCACCTGGAGTCGGAGCCGGTCGACGGCAGCGACCAGCACCGCGACTACCTCGAGATCAACAACATCTTCGCGGACAAGATCCCCGGGCTGCGCCGGGGCTACCTGGAGCGGTGGCAGCTGCTCATCGACATGCTCAATGGCGACATCGACGACTGGTACCAGGGGGAACTGGTCGAGTACACCCGCGATGTCGCCTGGCGTAACGCGCAGAAGATCTGGCGGTGCCGGCACGATCCGGACGCCCGCGAGTGTGAGCGCACGCGGTTGGACGACAACGCCGCGGCGCTCGGCCGGTTGCTGCTCTCGCCCCTCGGGGCGTTCCTGCAGTAGCCGGGACGGGGGGCCCCGCGCTCCGCCCCGTGGGGGGCGGCGGAGCGCGGGGGCGCGTCCCACCAGTTCCACCCCGCGTGGCCGCCCGAGGCCGGGTCGGTCACGCAGGGGACAGCCGGTCGGCCCCGGGGGGTGTCGACCGTCTGCCACCGTCGGCCGGCCCGGGGGGTGCCGGCCGGCGGTGGGGGAGCGCCGAACGAGGTCACGTCGACGGCGTGCGGATCCGGGGGTGTCGGCGGGCTCGGATCGGGTACGCCCGCGCCATGACCGTCCTGGCCCGGCGTCGGCCCGCCGCCCGCCCCCGGCCCGCCCGCCCCGGCCCCCTGCGGCCGGGCGGCCCGGTGTCGCGACCCACCGCTCGGCCCGGCGCCCGATGACCGGCGTCGCGGCCCGATTTCCGTTCCGCTTCGATCCGGTGTTCCGTCCGGTACTGGCGCTGCTCGGGGTCCGCCCGGCGACGGCCTGGGTCGCCGTGACCGAACGGGACCTGATGATCCGGTACGGGCCGTGGCGGCTGCGGACCGACCGGGACAACGTCACCGCCGTCGAGTTGAGCGGGCCGTACCGCTGGTGGCGGGCGATCGGCCCGCACCTGTCGCTGGCCGACGGCGGTGCGACCTTCGGCAGCAGCACTGCCGGCGGGATCTGCCTGCGCTTCGGCGTACCGGTGCCGGCGCTGCTGCCCGGAGGGCGAGCCCGGCACCCGGCGGCCACTGTGACGGTCGCCGACCCACCCGCGCTGGCCCGTCTGCTCGCCGTCGCGGACCTGTCCTGAGCAGGCCGAACAGGTGCCCGGTTCCGCAGACCGGGCGTCGGCGTACCGCCTACCGTCAGATCAGGACCTGTGAGGGTGGGACTGGCGATGGCTGACGAGCACCCGGCGAGACCACGGCGCTGGAGCGGGCGCCGCCACGCACCGAGCGGCCCGGACCCGGCGCTGCGGGCGGCCCGTGATCCGGCCCGCCCACACCGGGGCGGCCGGCGGGGCGTCGTGGTGCCCGAACGCGTGCCCACCCCGGCCCGCTCGGGGCCGCCGGCCAGCCCGCTGCGCCGTTGGCTCTTTCAGCACCAGGTGCAGCCGCCCGGCCCGGAGGCGACCGAGGGACAGAACCGTCGGCACGCCTGGTGGCAGGTGATGTGCCTGACCGGCGTGGACTACTTCTCTACGCTGTCGTACCTGCCGGGCATCGCGGCGGTGGCGGCCGGGGCACTCTCTCCGCTGGCGACCCTGTTGATCGTCGTGCTCACCCTGTTCGGCATGCTGCCGATGTACCGGCGGGTGGCCCACGAGAGCCCGCACGGTCAGGGTTCGGTGGCGATGTTGGAGCGGTTGCTGCCGTTCTGGCGGGGCAAGATCTTCGTCCTCGTGCTGCTCGGCTTCGTGGCCACCTCCTGGATCATCACGATCACCCTCTCCTCGGCCGACGCCACAGTGCACCTGCTGGAGAACCCGTACCTGCCGGACGTCCTGCACGGGTCCCTGGTACCCGTCGTGGTGACTGTGGTGCTGCTGCTCATCCTCGGCGGGGTGTTCCTGCTCGGGTTCCGCGAGGCGGTGGTGGTGGCCATCCCGCTGGTAGCGGTCTTCCTGGTGCTCAACGCGGTGATCGTCGTGGTCGCGGTGGCCCGGATCGTCGGGGACCCGGGCATCGTTTCGAACTGGACGGCCGCGGTGACCTCGACCGGTGGCGGACCGGGCCACGTCCTGCTCACCGCCGTGTTGGCGTTCCCGCTGCTGGTGCTGGGGTTGTCCGGTTTCGAGACCGGGGTCAGCATGATGCCCCTGGTGGCGGCCGACGGCCCGGACAAGCAGGCCCGGCTCGCCGCCCGGATCCGCAACACGCGTCGGCTGCTCACCACCGCCGCGTTGATCATGTCGGTGTACCTGATCTCGACGACCTTCGTGACCACGGCGCTCATTCCGGCGGAGGAGTTCCGGCCGGGTGGCGGCGCGAACGGGCGGGCGCTGGCGTTCCTGGCGCACACCTACCTGGGGGAGGTGTTCGGCAGCGTCTACGACGTGAGCAGCGTGCTCATCCTCTGGTTCGCCGGCGCCTCGGCGATGGCCGGGTTGATCAACATCGTGCCGCGCTACCTGCCGTCGTACGGCATGGCGCCGGAGTGGGCGCGGGCGGTGCGCCCGGTGGTGATCGTCTACACCGTCGTCAGCGTCGCCATCACGATCGCCTTCCGCGCCGACGTCAACGCCCAGGCCGGGGCGTACGCCACCGGGATCCTGGCCATGATGGTCTCCGGGGCGGTGGCGGTGACGATCTCCGCGGCCCGTCATCACCGGCGCGGCTCCGCGATCGGCTTCACGGTGCTGACCCTGGTGCTGTTGTACGCGCTGCTGGAGAACGTCATCGAACAGCCGGACGGCATCACGATCTCCGCGCTGTTCATCCTCGGCATCATCGTGGTCTCGTTGGTCTCCCGGGTCACCCGGACCACCGAGCTGCGCGCCGAGCGGATCGAGTTCGACGAGGCGGCCCGTCGGTTCATCACCGAGTCGCTGGCGCACGACGGGCAGCTGCACCTGATCGCGAACAAGCGGCAGAAGGGGTCGGTGAAGGAGTACACGATCAAGGAGCGGGCGCAGCGCGGGATGAATCCGGTGCCCGGGGCCGCGGACGTGCTGTTCCTGGAGATCGACGTGGTCGATCCGTCGGAGTTCAGTCAGGTGCTGCGCGTGCACGGGATCGAGGTGGGCGGCTTCCGGGTGCTGCGGGCCAACAGCCCGGCCGCGCCGAACGCGATCGCCGCGATCCTGCTGGCCCTGCGGGACGCCACCGGGGTTCGGCCGCACGCGCACTTCGAGTGGTCCGAGGGCAGCCCGATCGCGCACCTGGCGCGCTACCTCATCCTGGGTCGGGGGGACACCCCGCCGGTGGTGCGGGAGATCATCCGCCGGACCGAACGGGACCCGTTGCGTCGGCCCGGCATCCACGTCGGCGGGTGACATCGATGCCGCTTTGACAGTTTTGAAGATGAAAGAGGGGACTATTCACGTTCACGCCTTCCTGTCCGGATTGCGGACCTATCGTGACGTTTGGTAGCCGGCGAACACGTCGAGCCCCCCGCGCCCGAATCGGCGCGCGGTCACGTCACGTACGCAGGAAGGTAGGCACCGTTGATGTCCACGTACCGAGAGGGAGACCGCGCGACCCGACCCAGACGACGGTCCCGATGGTTCTTAGCCAGCGGCTTGCTGGCGGGGAGCCTGGTCGTGGGAGCGGCCGGAGCGGCCGCCGCCGCCGACCGTGCCCTCACCCTCCCCGGTCTCGCCCGGCTGACCCCGGCAGCCGATGACGACCGCCGCGACGGTGACCGGCAGGGTCCGCAGCCCGGCCCGGACGACGCGGAGCGGGCCCGCCCGACCACCCCGGGCACCGGCAAGCGGGGTGTGGTGTCGGTGCCGTGCGACGCCGCGAAGCTGGTGGCGGCGCTGGTCACCGCCAACGCCGCGGGCGGCGGCGAGCTCCGCCTCGCTCCCAAGTGCCGGTACACCCTCACCGAGGCGTTCCACGAGACCGACCAGTACGACGGCGGGATCCGGGACGCCCGGGAGGCCGCCGACGCCGCGGAGACCCCCGGGGACGCCGACGCACCGCCGCACAACCCGGCCGACGACACCGCCGGGCTGCCGGTGATCTACCAGGCCATCACGATCGACGGTGCCGGCGCCACCATCGCCCGGGCACCCCAGGCCGCCGCGTTCCGCTTCTTCACCGTCCGCGACGGCGGCGAGCTGACCCTGCGCGACATGGAACTGCACAACGGCCGCTCGGCCATCGAGGGCGGCAGCGTGCACGTGGTGCACGGCGCCACCGCCGTGGTGGAACGGGTCACCGTCACCCAGAGCACCTCGCTGTCGCCCGAGGGTGGCGGCGGCGGCATCTTCAACGACGGCAACATGGTGGTCACCGACTCCACGTTCGTGGGCAACAGCGCCGCCGGCGCCGCGGGCAAGGGCGGGGGCCTGCTCAACGGCGGCGTGCTGACGCTGAAGCGCTCGGAGTTCCACCACAACAGCGCCAACGCCTACGGCGGCGGACTCGGCAACTACCGCGGTGCCGCCGACGTGGAGAGCGTCTCCTTCACCCGAAACAGCGCCACCCAGGGTGGTGGGCTGGCCAGCTTCTCGGCCCGGACGAAGGTCTCCGACACCGAGCTGCTGAACAACACCGCGCAGATCGGCGGCGGCGCCGCCAACTCCGACGCGGTGCTGGTGCTGCGCACGATGACGATCCGCGGCAACACGTCCACAGTCAACGGCGGCGGCATCTCGACAGTGAAGGGCCTGACGCCGATCGACGACAGCGTGATCGACGGCAACACCACCCACGGCCTCGGGGCCGGCATCTACGCCGAGAAGGCGAACCTGCTGGTCCGCGGCAGCGACGTGACCCGTAACGAGGCTGTCGGCGCCGCGTCCCAGGGCGGCGGCATCTACGCCAACGCGGGCTCGGTGGCGATCTACACCAGCAAGGTCACCCACAACGCGTCGACTGTGAAGCCCGGCGGCATCTTCGGCATGCACGCCCAAGTCAAGATCGACGATGAGAGCGTGGTGGTCGAGAACGAGCCGACCAACTGCGAGGGCAGCCAGGTGCCGATCGCGCACTGCTTCCGCTGAGCGTCGACCCGCGCACCATCCCGAGCGCGTTCATCCTGAGCGCACCGCCCGTCCGGACGATCATCCGGACGGGCGGTGCGTCGTCAGGTGACGCCCACGGCCCCTCGCCGACCGCCGATCCCCGTGACCACCGACGCAGGGTTCGGTGCCGCCGCCGACCCGCTCCTCAGCACGGCGTCAACCCACCGCCCGCAGACGGTCGGCGAGGTCACCGGCGAAGAAGTCGAGGAAGCCGTCCGGGTCGGGGCCGGCGTTCTGCAGGACGATGTGGTCGAAGCCGGCCTCGACGTACGACCGGACCTTGGCGACGTGCGGTTCCGGGTCCGGGCCGATGGCGAAGAGCTGCCGGATGTGCTTCTCCTCGACGTACGCGCTGGCCGCGTCGAAGTTGACCGGGTTCGGCAGCTCGCTCATCACCTTCCAGCCGGTGACCATCCATCGGCTCGTCTGCAACACGGCCTGCACCGCCTGTTGCTCGTCGGTGGCCCAGGCCAGTGGCACCTCGGCGTAGCGCGGGCCCGCACCCTTGGCGCGGCGGTAGTGCTCGATGATCGACGCGTCCGGTTCGGTGGCGAACAGGCCGTCGCCCAGTTCGGCGGCGAGCCGCGCCGACGCCTCACCGCTGGCCGCCACCGCGATCACCGGCAGGGTGTCCGGCAGATCGAAGACCCGGGCGTCCTCCAGTTGCAGGTGCCGTCCCTCGTACGACTGGTAGCCGCCCTGCCAGAGCAGCCGGATGATTTCCAGCGCCTCACGTAGTCGCTCGTGTCGCCCCCGCACGCTGGGGAAACCCTGCCCGACCACGTGCTCGTTGAGCCGCTCTCCGGCACCCACCCCGAGGGTGAACCGGCCGTCGGAGATCAGCGCCATGGTCGCCGCTGCCTGGGCGATGATCGCCGGGTGGTAGCGGACGGTCGGGCAGGTGACCCCGGTGGCGAGGCGCAGGGTGCTGGTCTTGGCCGCGATGGCGCCGAGCACGCTCCAGGTGAAGGACGAGTGCCCCTGAGCGTCCAGCCACGGGTGGAAGTGGTCGCTCATCTCGACGAAGTCGAAGCCGGCCCGCTCGGCCAGTACGGCCTGCCGGATGATCTCCTGCGGGCCGTACCCCTCCGAGGCCAGCTTGTAGCCGATCTGCATGCCCACACTCCCGATCCCGGTCGCTGACTGGAAGCATCGGCCGTTCCCGGCCCCGGCGCTGACAAACGCCGTCGAGCCGCAAACCAGCCTCCTAGGATGCCTTAGGCGGTGTGCGGTGAGCTACATCAAGCACGAAGCACCACCTCCAACCACCGGACATCGCGTCACCGCACCAGCAGATCGATGACGCCCGTCAGGTCCTCCTCGCCTCCGCCCTCCGCCAGGCGGCGGCGCATCAGGTCGAAGTAGGGGAGGAGCAGTTCGGGGCTGACACCCTGCTGCTCGGCGGTGCTCAGAAAGGTGGGTGTGCCGGCCACCTGCATGGCGAGAGGGGAGACGACCCCCTTTGTGTAGTCCCCGCTGCGCAGTTGGTCGGCGGTCTGGTGAACCGCCGGGACCATCGCGACGAGCCAGTCGGCGAGCAGTGGGGCGAGTGCCGTCGGCTCGATGTCCTCCCGACGGATCAGGGCGAAGGCGTGCGCGGCGCCGGCGAACATCCCGTACATGGCGCTGAGGAGAGCCACGTCGTGGAGTGCCGCGAAGCCCGCGTCCTCGCCGACGTAGGTGGTGTCGACCGGGACGCCCAGCGTCTCCCGGTGCCGTTCGTAGAGCGCCCGCGAGCCGCTGTAGAAGACGTAGCCGCCGGCAACCGGGACACCGATCATCGGCGGCAAGCCAGGCGCGGGCCAGCGCGGTACCCATCGCGCCGAGTCCCAGCATCGTGACGGAGGGCTTCTCCATACCGCAGACGGACACGCCTGCGGTATCGACACCGCGATGGAGGTGATCGGCGGCAGGTGGAAGGTGCTGATCCTCTGGGCGCTTCGCGAGCACCCCCTGCGTCGCTTCGGCGAGCTGCGTCGACTGCTTCCGGGGATCACCGAGAAGGTGCTGGCCTCTCACCTACGGGAGATAAAAGCGGACGGCGTCGTGCGCCGCGTCTCGTACGACGAGGTGCCGCCCCGCGTCGAGTACTCGTTGACCGAGGACGGCATTCGCCTCAACGACGCCCTCGAGCCGCTGGCCGCCTGGGGGCGCGACCGGTCGACGGGCCCACGGTCGGGGGACGAGCCGGCGTAGTGCTCCTGCGTGACCTCGCCGAACGGCAACGGCCCGTGCCTCCTTGGGGGGCACGGGCCGGTCCACGTCTGTCGTCTACTTGGAAGGCTCGGGCAGCTTGCAGTCGACCTTCGGGTTGGCGCCGATGTAGTTCAACGGCCCGGCCACGATGGTGACCAGGATCGTGCCGGCCTCGGCGCAGTTGGTGTCGTCGCCGCTGTAGTAACCGCGCTGGCCAGCGGCGATGGCGCCGATCACCAACCAGATCACGACGATGACTCCGAGAATCGAGGTGCCGCGCATCGCTGCCTCCTGAGGTATGTGGTGGATCTGAGGTGCAGCCGTTGTACCCAATCGCGTCGCGCCGCTAACGGTTGCGTGCCAGGACCCCCGCCGGATCCCCCATCCGGCCGATGCCGTCCGCCGTTGTGTACCGCCCGGGCATCCGCCGCCCGCACCGGGTAGCGCCTGTCGGCTATCGGATCGGCGACCGACCTCGCCGTCATCCGGGTGAGTGGACGTAGAACTGCCTCACGGCCCCGCCGAGGAGGACTCATGGACGCCCCGACACCGCCCCTGTACATCGACCGCCCCGAGGACGTCGCGGTCGCGGCCCGCGCGCTTGCTGGCGGCGCGATCGTCGCGGCGGCGTTCGCCAACTTCTACGTCATCGTGACGCGTCCCGACGCGGCCGCCGTACGCCGGGTCAACCTGGCCAAGGGCCGACCGGTGCACCAGGTCGGCAGCATCACCACAGCGATCGGCCGGATCCCCGGGATGTTCGACTGGACGCGGATCTCACCGCGGTTGCCGGTCGGTCGGGTGCGGGCGCTGATGGACGCCCTCTACGGGGCCGGGCCGTTCGGCTTCCGCGGACCGGCGGCGGACCGGCTCCCCGAGCACCTCACCCAGATCGACCAGGGGATGCGGACCACCCAGGTGATCGCACCGGGGCTGACCTGCCCGTCCAACGCCTTCTTCGAGCGGGCGCTCGCCGAGACCGGAACGGATCACCTCTACATCACCTCGGCGAACCGCTCCCGGCATCTCACGGGCGCGGCGGAGGAGCCGGCGCACTGGAAGGCGGGCGCTCTCGCGGCCGACTTCGCCCACCTCGACGATCTGGTGGTGCTGGTCCACCGGGACGAGGCCGCGGCCCGCGCCGCGTACCCGGGCTATCTCACCACCTCGGTCACCCTGCTCTCGTTCCACGCGCCGGAGGGCGACCTCGAAGAGCCGCCGGTGCTCACCGTGGACCGGCACGGATCGCTGCACCTGGACGACGTTCGCCGCGCAGCCGCGCCACTCGGTCTGCAGGTGCGCCTGGCCGGAGGCGCCCGGGACCGGTTGCAGGTCCGGGAGTACGCCGGGGCACTGGTGTGAGCGGCTATCGCATCGGCCTGGTGGTACCCAGTTCCAACACCACAATGGAAACCGAGATCCCGGCGATGCTGCGCCGACGCGAGGTCGTCGATCCGACGGTCCGGTTCACCACCCACGCCAGCCGGGTACGGCTGCGTCAGGTGACCGCCGACGAGTTGGCCCGGATGAACCGCTCCGCCCTGCGGTGTGCCGCGGAGTTGGCCGACGCCCGCTGCGACGTGCTCGCGTACGCCTGTCTGGTGGCGGTGATGTGCGAGGGCGCCGGCGCGCACGAGCGGGCCGAGCGGCGGTTGGGCCGCGCCGCCGGTCGCGCCGGGCACGACATGCCGGTGGTGACCAGTGCCGGCGCGCTGGTCGCCGGGCTGCGGGCGCTGGGTGCCCGCCGGGTGGCACTGATTGCGCCGTACCTTCCGCCGTTGACCGCGACGGTCGCCGCCTACCTCGCCGCGTACGGCGTACAGGTGACCGACGCGGTGAGCCTCGGCGAGCCGGACAACGTGGCGGTCGGGCGCATCCCTGCGGCGAGTCTGGTCGATCTGGCCGCTCGTCTGGACGTGACCGACGTGGACGCGGTGGTCCTCTCCGCCTGCGTGCAGCTGCCGTCGTTGGCGGCCGTGCCGCAGGTGGAGGCCCGTCTCGGCCGCCCGGTGCTCACCGCGGCGACGGCGACGGTGCACCAACTGCTCACCGGTCTGGGTGTCGAGCCGTACGTGCCCGACGCGGGCCGGTTGTTGGCCGGCTCGGTTCCGCTGTGAATGGCGGGTCTCGTTCAGTGAGGTGGTGACGGGGCCTCCGGCGGCTTGCCGTGGCTACGCCGGAAGTCCGCGTAGGCCACGCCGACCAGCACCAGCAGCCCACCCAGGGAGGCGAACACCGGCGGCAGGTACAGCAGGCCGGGGGCGATGGTCAGCAGCGCCAGGATCCCGCCGGGCCGGGACCACGACACCCGGCTGAACACCTCGTACTCGAAGGAGGCCCGGCCGGCCAGGAACAGCGCCGGGCCGCCGAGGATCACCGCCAGCCAGGCGGGTGGGGTCCGCCCGGTCGGCTCGTGCAGCACCAGGTGGAAGCCGGACGCGGTGGTGACCACGCCGGCGATCATCAACAGATGGGTGTACGGCGCGCTGAACAGGAACTTGCTGGGCGACTCGGCGGCCTTGATGGCGGTCGGCAGCAGTTCGCCGGACTTGTGCACGTAGATCCGCCAGAGCAGCAGCGTGGTCAGGAACGCCACGGCGAAGGCCCCGATGTTCTCGGCCTCGTTGTGCTCCATGCTGAACATGGTGCCGATGGTCAGGATGGCGTCGCCGAGCGCGATGATGAAGAACTGCTGGTAGCGCTCAGAGAGATGCTCCGCTGTGACATTGCGCTGTTTCTCGGGCACCACCCCGAGACCTGGCACCGGGTACGCGAGCCGGAAGCCGAGGTAGTCGATGGCGAGCGCGATGGCCCAGCAGAGGATCCGGGCGTCCCCGCTGACGAATGCGCCGATGAGCCATGGGATCGCCGACACCGTGAACCAGACGAAGATGCGGGCCGCCCGACGCTGGGTCTGCGGTTCGCGGCGTACCGCCGGCATCAGGAACAGGCCACGCCCCAGGTGGATCGCCACGTAGGTGCCGGCGAAGACGATCCCCCGGTTGTTGAACGCTTCCGGAATCGCCGTGGTCATCAGCAGCGCGCCGAACATCACGGCACTGATCAGCAGCTTGATCTCGGTGCGTTCCGGGTTGTACAGGTCGGTGACCAGCGTGGTGATCGCCCAGGTCCACCAGACGGCGGCCAGCATGATCAGTGCTTCGGCGGCTCGGTGCCAGTCGAGCTGGTCGACCATTCCTCGTGAGATGAGGGCCAGTGCGACCACGTAGACCAGGTCGAAGAAGAGTTCGAGGAGGGTGACCCGGCGCGGGGCCTCCGGGTCGCGCACCGGCGGACCGCTGGCCCGTGGTGATCCGGGCTCCGGCGCGGCGAGGTGCACGGGATACTCCTGCGGAACCGCTCGACTCGACGGACCTGTCCGGTCCACCTCTACGGACGGTAACGAGCGGGGGAGCGCGGGAACCCGCGTTCGCCCGCTTGTCCCCCGACCGGGTTGTGTCGGGTGGTTACCCCGCTTGCGGGGATGTCGACGGCTTCTCGCCGCCACGGGGGGCGGCGAGGGCGTCGACCAGGCGGCGGGCCGAGCCGGCCAGGTTCCATCGTTGGGCCAGTTCGAGCAGCCGGTCCGGGTCGGCCGGCGCGCTCGGCAGCGCGGTGGGCAGCTCCGGCAGGGGCACGTCCAGGGCGACCCGGACCACAGTGGGCGCGACGCCCAGGTAGTCGCGGGCAGCGACCAGCTTGGCGCGCAGGCCCGGCGCGAAGGACGAGTCGGAGTCGTCGAGCGCGGCCAGGATGCCGGCGATGCTGCCGTACCGCTCGATCAGCCGGGCGGCGGTCTTGTCGCCGACGCCGGCCACCCCGGGCAACCCGTCACTCGGGTCGCCGCGCAGCGCGGCGAAGTCGGCGTACCGGTCGGCGGGCACGCCGTAGCGGGCCCGCACGGCGGCGTCGTCGCAGTCGTCGAGCTTGGCGACGCCGCGCCCGACGTAGAGCAGTCGGACCGGTCGGGCGTCGTCGACGAGTTGGAACAGGTCGCGGTCGCCGGAGACCACCTCGACCGGGCCGGGCTGGGTCACCGAGAGGGTGCCGAGCACGTCGTCCGCCTCGTAGCCGGTCGCGCCGACGGCGGTGATGCCCACCGCGGTCAGCACCTCCAGGATCATCGGCACCTGCGGGGAGAGGGTGTCCGGAACGATCTCGCCGCCCTGCGGGGCGACCCGGTGCGCCTTGTACGACGGCAGCAGGTCGACCCGCCAGGCCGGGCGCCAGTCGTAGTCCAGTGCGCAGATCATCCGGTCGGCGCCCCGCACCCGGATCAGGGTGGCGAGCATGTCGAGGAAGCCGCGCACCGCGTTGACCGGGGTGCCGTCCTCGGCCTTGGCGGCGGACTCCGGAATGCCGAAGTAGGCCCGGAAGTAGAGGCTGGCTGCGTCGATCAACAGGATCGGGGGTCGGTGTGCCACGCCGGACAGCCTGGCACAACCGTCCGACGATCTGGCGTACGCCCGGCCGCGCCGGTGCTGTCAGCGTCGTTCGTCGGGTTGGTAGACGGTCTCCCGCCGGGCCAGGTGCTGCACGATGTAGCTGGTCACCAGCAGCAGGATCGCCACCACCACCTCGACCCAGGCCGCGATGCCGTCGGCGACGGTGACGCCGATGATCAGCAGGACCAGGCCGACGAGGGCGAGCACCCCGGCCCACAGTTGGCGGCGACGGCGTGTCGCCACCCGATTCGCCTCGTTGCCTGCCACGTCGGTCCTCCCGGTCAGGTCGCCCGCGCGGGCGACCCGATCCCAGGCTAGGGCCGCGGGGACGCGCCTTGCCGGAAAACGACGGTGCGGGCTGGTCGCCGCGCGCCGTGGACTGCGTGGAGCGCGGTCAGCGTCACCGCGTCGACCGCCGATCCGACCCATGCCGGTCGTGCCGGCGGTCCACCAGCGCCGGAACACCCCGGCCCGTTCGTCGACGTGCAGGTCGCCGACCCCCGTTCGCCGGGCCAGTGCATTCCAATCTGGAACCGACTATAGTCGGACGGAACCAACGGAGGTAGCCGGTGCGGCGAGAGGATCTTGCCGATGCGGACTGCGGCATCGCGCAGGCGCTCGGCGTACTGGGGGACTGGTGGACCTTCCTCATCGTGCGTGACGTCGCCGGCGGGACGACCCGCTTCGACGCGCTCCAACGCGAGCTGGGCGTCAGCCGTCGGGCGCTGACCGAGCGCCTCACCGCCCTGGTCGAGCACGGTGTGCTGGAGCGCAGACCGTACTCGCGACACCCACCGCGGTACGACTATCTGCTCACCACGAGGGGCGAGGGGCTGTTGCCGGTGCTGATCGCGTTGCAGGACTGGGGAACGAGGCACCTGATGGGCGACGGTGACGTGACAGCGACGGCCGACGCCGGCTCGGCCGAGGCGCGCCGCGCGCACGACCTGGTCGGCCGACGGTTGCCCGAGGTCGTCCTGCCCGCCGCCGACGGGCAACCGGTGGCGGTGGCCGCGACGGAGGCGTGGACGGTCCTCTACCTGTTCCCCGGGGCGTACGCGCCGGGAACGCAGGGCTATCCGCCCGGCTGGGCGGAGATTCCCGGCGCCCGGGGGTGCACCCTGGAATCGACCACGTACGCCAAGCGTCATCCGGACTTCGAGGCGGCAGGTGTCCGGGTGTACGGCGTCAGCACCCAGCGGCCCGATCAGCTCGCCGACTTCGCCGCGTACGCCGAACTGCCGTTCCCGCTGCTGTCGGACGAGGACGGTCGGCTGGGAGCGGGGCTGCTGCTGCCGGTGTTCCGCGCGGGTGGGATGACCCGGTTCAAGCGGCTGACCCTGCTGGTCGACCCGGCGGCGGTGGTGCGGGCCGTGCAGTTCCCGGTGACCGACCCGGCCGGCTCGGTGCAGGAGATGCTGACGGTGGTCCGTGAGCTCGCCGGGGCCCCCGACTGACGCGGTGGCGTCGATCGGGAGCCCCGGGGCAACAGCCTGTGGGCGCGGCGTCAGGCCGGGAGCGTCCAGCGCTGGTTGGCGCCGGCGAAGCAGTCCCAGATCTGCAACCGGGTGCCGTCGGCGGAGCTGTTGTCGCTGGCGTCGAGGCACTTGTTCGACTGCGGGTTGCGCAGCGTGCCGTTGGACTGCGCCTGCCAGACCTGCGCGCCGCTGCCGTTGCAGTCCCAGAGTTGGACCTTCGCGCCGTTGGCGGTGGAGCCACTGGTGATGTCGGCGCACTTGCCGAGGGCCCGCAGCGTGCTGTCGCTGGCCACGGTCCAGGTCTGCGCGTTGGTGCCGTTGCAGCCCCAGAGCTGGATGGCGGCGCCGTTGGCGCTGCTCGCCGAGGCCACGTCGACGCACTTGCCGGCGATGCCGGTGATCCGGCCGGTGCGGCCGGTCGGCGGCGGGGTGGTGCCGCCCATGATGGTGTCGTACATGGCGCTGAGCAGTGAGGTCGAGCCGCTGGTGTCCTGCGACAGCTCCCAGTTCATCACGCCGCCGGCGTTGGCCAGCGCCCACTGCGTCTTGCGCTTGACTGTCGGAATGCCGTTCCAGCACTGCTGGCTGCCGCCGATGGTGGCGCAGTCCCGGTTGGCGTTCGCCGGGTCGAGTCCGACCAGGTACGAGTAGTTGTAGTAGACGGGGCGGCTGTAGAACGGGATGCCGAGGACGGCCTTGCTGGCCGGCAGGCCGCGGGCCTTCCACAGGTTGATGCTGTTGATCGACCAGTCGTAGTTGGCGTGTGGGCTGCCCCCGTCGTAGGCCATGATGTTGAGCCAGTCGACCTGGTTGAACACTGCCGGCTGCACGCCGTCGACGGAGTAGCCCTCGCTGACCACTGCGGCGGTGAGCAGCTTGCCGCGACTGTGCAGGGCGCTGCTGAGCTGCGTCATGAGCGCCGTGTAGTTGTTGGCCGAGGCGCCCGGGTCGGGGTACTCCCAGTCCATGTCGACACCGTCGAGGTTGTACTGGTTGACGAAATTGATCAGGTTGTTGACGAAGTTGGTGCGACTGGTGGCGTTGGCGGCGAGCGTCTCGAAGGCCGAGTCGTTGCCGTCGTTCCAGCCGCCGACCGCGATGGAGACCTTGACGTTGTTGGCGTGCCCCTGCGACACCAGCGAGGAGAGTCGGGCCCCATCCACCCCTTGCAGGGTGCCGTTGCTGTTGGGCAGGACGAAGGCGTAGTTGATGTGGGTGAGCTTGTTGTACTGGATGGTGTTGATGTTGCCGGCCCAGGAGGGCATGTAGCCGACGCTCTTGAAGTTGTTGGGCAGCACCACGGCCTGCGCGGCGGTGGGAATGACGGTGAGGGTGGCGCCGGCCGTGGCCAGCGCGAGCAGGCCGGCGGCGAGGGCGCGGCGCAGTGGTGAGGACATCGGGGGCCTTCCCGTGGGCGGGGGACGACACCCGCCCGCGCAGGGTTGTCGCGGGCGGGGGGTGCGGGGACGCAGGGACGGGTGGGCCTCGAGGCAGCCAAATCTTAAAGAGTGTTAACTGTCCGAGTCAATCAACGTCGATGGATTTTCCGACGATCGGTGTCGATATGGGGTTTGCCCAAACGACCGTTAAGCTGACGGGGTGGGAATCGACGAGCTGTATCCGCCGGATCGGTTGATCGCCGCGCAGCGCGCGACAGCCGCCGCCGGGCTGGACGCCCTCCTGCTCACGCCCGGCTCCGACCTGCGGTATCTGACCGGGTACGACGCCCACGCGGGGGAGCGGCTGACCTGCCTGGTGCTGCCCGCCGAGGGTGAGCCGACCCTCGTCGTGCCCCGGCTCGAACGCCCGGCCGCCGAGGCGTCCCCGGCGCGGGCCACCGGAGTACGCATCGTCGACCACGCCGACGGCAGCGACCCGTACCCCCTGGTCGTCGCCGCCCTCGACGGCCCGGTCGCGGCGGTCGGGCTCGCCGACCGGATGTGGGCCGAGCAGGTCCTCGGCCTGCGCGCGGCGCTCCCCGACGCCGCCCAACGGCTCGCCGGGGAGGTGCTGCGCGAGTTGCGGATCCGCAAGTCCCCGGCGGAGGTCGCGGCGCTCACCGAGGCCGGCGCGGCGATCGACGAGGTGCACCTGCGGATGGGCGAGTGGCTGCGCCCCGATCGCACCGAGGCCGAGGTCGCCGCCGACATCGCCGCGGCGATCCGCGCCGCCGGGCACGTCACCGTCGACTTCGTCATCGTGGCGGCCGGGCCCAACGGAGCCAGCCCCCACCACGGCACCTCCGACCGGCCGATCGGCGTCGGTGAGCCGGTGGTGGTCGACATCGGCGGCACGATGGCGTCGGGCTACCGCTCGGACTGCACCCGCACCTACCTGGCGGGCGGGTCGGCGCCGGCCGACTTCCTGGACTACTACGCGGTGCTGCGCGACGCGCAACGCGCCGCCGTCGAGGCGGTGCGGCCAGGGATCACCGCCGCGGCGGCCGACGCCGCGGCCCGAGCGCCGATCGCCGCCGCGGGCTACGGTCCCGCGTTCCTGCACCGCACCGGCCACGGCATCGGTCTGGACGGGCACGAGGAGCCGTACCTGGTGGCCGGCAACGACCGACCCCTTGAGGCCGGCATGGCGTTCTCCATCGAACCGGGCATCTACCTGGCGGGCCGGCACGGCGCCCGCATCGAGGACATCGTCGTCTGCACAACGGACGGCGTGCAACGGCTCAACACCACCCCCACGGAGCTCATCGCGCTATGACTGTCGACCGGATCCTCCCCACCGACGAGGCCCACGACCTGCTGGGTCTCGCCACCGAGCTCGCCGACGGCGAGCTCGCGCCGAAGGCCGCGGCCTTCGAGGAACGCGCCGAGTTCCCCCGCGAGGTGCTGCGCACGCTGGGCCGCGCCGGCCTGCTCGGCCTGCCCTACCCCGAGGAGTACGGCGGCGCGGCGCAGCCGTACGAGGTGTACCTGCAGGTGCTGGAGATCCTGGCCAGCCGGTGGCTCGCTGTCGCCGAGGCGGTCAGCGTGCACACCCTGTCGTGCTACCCGGTGGCGGCGTTCGGCAGCGACGAGCAGCGCAAGCTCCTGCCGGACATGCTCGGTGGCGAGTTGCTGGGCGCGTACTGCCTCTCCGAGCCGCAGGGGGGCTCGGACGCGGCGGCGCTGACCACCCGGGCGGATCGCGACGGCGACGCGTACCTGGTCTCCGGCACCAAGGCCTGGATCACCCACGCCCGCACCGCCGACTTCTACAACGTCTTCTGCCGCACCGGCGGGCCGGGTCCGAAGGGGATCTCCTGCCTGCTCGCCGACGCGGGCACGGCCGGCATCACCCCGCAGGCGCCCGAGCGGACGATGGGGCTGCGCGCTTCCCCGGTGGCGCAGATCGCCTTCGACGAGGCGCGGGTGCCGGCCGACCGGTTGATCGGCGGCGAGGGGATGGGCTTCACCATCGCGATGTCCGCGCTGGACTCCGGCCGGCTGGGCATCGCGGCGTGCGCGGTCGGGCTGGCCCAGGCCGCCCTGGACTACGCGGTCTCCTACGCCAGGGAGCGGCAGCAGTTCGGGCGCTCCATCATCGACTTCCAGGGGCTGGGGTTCCTCCTCGCCGACGCGGCCACCCAGATCTCCGCCGCCCGCGCGCTGACCCTGGCGGCGGCCCGGCTGCGCGACGCCGGCCGCCCGTACGCGATCGAGGCGGCCAAGGCGAAGCTCTTCGCCACCGACATGGCGATGCGGGTGACCACCGACGCGGTGCAGGTGCTCGGCGGCGCGGGTTACGTGGCCGACCACCCGGTGGAGCGGTACATGCGGGAGGCGAAGGTGTTGCAGATCGTGGAGGGCACCAACCAGATCCAGCGGATGGTGATCTCCCGGGCCCTGGCCAAGGGCTGACGACGCTACGTGGTGGTGGGGCTGCGGTGGGTGCGGCACGGCACACCGCGGCCCGCCACTCGGGTACCTCGTCGCCGAGCGACGGTTTTCCCGGTAGGTTGCACGCCGTGGAGGAGATCGACCGCGCTATCGTCGCCGCGCTGACCGCCGACGGCCGTCTGTCGTACACCGATCTGGCCGAGCGGGTGGGGCTGTCGGTGTCCGCCGTGCACCAGCGGGTCCGTCGGCTGGAGCAGCGCGGGGTGATCAAGGGGTACGCCGCCCGGGTGTCGTTCGAGGCGCTGGAGTTGCCGCTGACCGCGTTCGTGGCGATCCGGCCGTTCGATCCGTCGCAGCCGGACGACGCCCCGGAGCGGCTAGCCCACCTGCCGGAGATCGACTCCTGCTATTCGGTGGCGGGGGAGGACTTCTACCTGCTGCTGGTGCGGGTGGCCAGCCCCACCGACCTGGAGCGGGTGCTCCAGGAGATCCGCACCTCGGCGAACGTCACGACCCGGACGACAGTGGTGTTGTCCACGCCGTACGAGAACCGGCCGCCGAAGATCAGCTCTGCGGCACCGAGTCGGTCGCGGTCCCGGGCGCCGGAGGAGCCGGCTGGTTCCACCGCAGGATGACCTGCCGGCCGTGTTCGTGACCGAGCGCGCTGACAGTGGCGGTCTCCAGCCGTAACCGCCCACCGGCGGACGGGGGCAGGCCGATCCAGCGGGCACCGAGCACCCGCAGGCTGTGCGCGTGCCCGACCAGGGCTACGGTGCCACGGTCGAGCAGCGGGGTGACGCGGGCCAGCACCCTGTCGAGCCGTTCACCCACCTGCGCGGGGGACTCCCCGCCGGGGCAGCCGTCGGTCCAGATGTTCCAGTGCGGGTCGTCGTCGTGGATGTCGACTGTGGTGCGGCCCTCGTACTCGCCGTAGTTCCACTCGCTGAGGTCCTCGTCGACGGCGTCGACGGTGAGCCCGGCCAGTTGCGCGGTGCGCAGCGCCCGGGAGCGGGGGCTGGTCAGCACTGTGACGAAGCGCCGGCCGGCCAGGAACGCGGCCAGGGTGCGGGCCTGTCGCTCGCCGTCGGGGGTCAGCTCCAGGTCGGTGTACGAGGTGTGCCGCAGGCTGGCGCTCCAGGTGGTCTCGCCGTGCCGGATCAGCAGGAGCTCTCCCATGCGGTCAGTTAACCATCGTGGGGCGGTGCCGACAGGCGACCCTCCCACTACCTATCTTCCTAGGATGCTCTAGCGGGTGTGCCGACCAGCACTGCCGGTTTCGGCACCCGCAGACCGGGCAAGCGAGCCGGGACAACCGCCAGACCGAGGAGGCGCGATGAGCTTCACCGAGAAGGCAAAGAACAAGGCTGAGCAACTGGCCGGCGCCGCGAGAGAGCGCGTCGGCGACATGACCGACAACGAGCGGATGCGTGGCGAGGGCGCCAGCCAGCAGAGCGACGCGCGCGCCAAGCAGGCCGGTCAGAACGTGAAGGACGCTGGTCGCAACGTGAAGGACTCCTTCACGAAGTGACCCGAGCGGTCCACAGGTCCCCGGGCGCACCGTCGCCCGGGGACCCGTCATGCCGCCCCGCCCACCCCCTCCACGCCGCGATCTTGCACTTACTGTGCCGACAAAAGGGATATTCAACCGATGTCGACAACGGAAAGTGCAAGATCGACGGAGCGGGCTGACCGCGCAGGGCAGTGAGGCGCTTTCGCGTCTGCCATGATCTGCGGCGTGATCCGACCCCGGCTTCGCCCACTGTGGTGTGGCGTACTGGTTGCGGCGGCCGTTGTCGGCAGTGTCGCGTGCACGGCGTCCCGGGTTCCACCGCCGCAGGGGCCGGTCTTTGTCGGCTCGTCCGCCTCTGCGGCCGTGCCGACCGCCAGCGCATCGCAGGCGGTTCCGACGCCAACGGCTCCCGCCACCCCACAGAGTGCCCCGACGCCGACGGTTGCGGCTGTTCCGGGGGCGACGCGGGTGGGGAGCAGGGCGCCGGTGGTGGATCACGGGCCACGCACCGGTGCCAAGGTCGCGCTGACCTTCGACGCGGACATGACCGACGGGATGTTGGCCAGCCTGCGGGCCGGCCGCGTGAAGTCGTACGCGAACCTGCGCATCCTCGACCTGCTGGAGCGGGAGCAGGTGCCGGCGACGTTCTTCCTGACCGGCAAGTGGGTGCAGCGGTATCCGGACGTGACCCGGCGGATCGCCGGCAACCCGCGCTTCGAGTTGGCCAACCACACCTACGGGCACGCGGCGTTCACCGCCGACTGTTACGACCTGCCCCGGCTGCCGGTCGACGAGTTGGCCGGCGACGTGGCGAAGACGTTCGAGGTGATCGCGCCGTACGGGGGTCGGCAGACCCGGTACTTCCGGTTCCCGGGGTTGTGCCACGACGCGGCGGCGCTGGACGCGTTGGCACCGCTGGGTGTGACTGTCGTCGACGGGGACGTGGTCAGCGGTGATCCGTTCGCGAAGGCGTGGAAGCCGTTGGTGCGGGCGGTGTTGGAGCACGTTCACCCCGGGTCGGTGGTGATCATGCATGTGACCGAGGCGAACGCGGCGATGACCGATGAGGCGTTGCCGCACATCCTGGCCGGGTTGCGGGAGCGGGGGCTGGAGCCGGCGCCGTTGTCCGAGGTGTTGACCAGCTGACGGGCCATCGCGTCGGGCGGGCCGTACGGGTAGCCGGACCGAGATGCGGGAGATGGGCCAGCGCGACCTGTCACGGTTGAGGCCCCACCGGACATGGAGTGAACGTGAGCTCCGGCATTGAGTACTACGAGGACCGTTTCCAGCGCGTCTACCTTGAGCACTTCGAGCCGTTGTTGGCGTACGCGCTGCGGCGCGTGGCGCATCCCGAGGACGCGGCCGACGTCGTCGCGGAGACGTTCCTGGTCGCCTGGCGCCGCCGGCATGACATTCCGGTCGACGGTGCAGCTCGGCTCTGGCTGTACGGGGTGGCCAGGCGGGTGTTGGCCAACCATCACCGGGGCGGCGTTCGCCGACAGCGGCTGGGTGAACGGCTGCGTGGGCAGATCGCCGCCGCGGTCGCCGCCGATCCGGGCAGTGAGGTGCCCGAGCGGCTCGCGGTTCGGGCGGCGTTGGCGGGTCTGGGTGAGCTGGACCGGGAGGTGTTGATGCTCACCGTGTGGGAGGGCTTGCAGCCGCGCGAGGTGGCCGCGGTCCTGGGGGTCGGTCCCGCCGTGGTGCGGACACGGCTTTCGCGTGCGCGAGCCAGGTTGCGCGAGTTGGTCGGTGACGACCTCGGGCCGCCTGGACATGTACTCGACGTGCTGACCGCAGCCACCCGGAAGGAGCAGAGATGACCGAGGAAGACCTGGACCGGTTGGTTCGGGAGGCTGATCCCGCTCGGCTGGACCTCGTCGGACACGTCGGCGGGGCGAAGCAGACAATGCTGGGGGAGATCATGGCCGAGTCGACGCTCGATCGGTTCGTGCCACCACCGCGGCGGCAACCGAGAGTGCATCGCTTCGCTGGCGCGGTGACGGTGGCCGTGGTTCTCGCCGGTGTCGCGTCCGTCTCTGTTCTGCCGCGTGGGCCCGAAGGGGTCGGGGAGGTCGGGAAGTGGGCTTCCGTGCCCAGCGCCGGTGCTTCGGTCGTCTACTCGCCGGTGGCGATGCGGGCGGCGGAGAAGAATCCGCGGCTGCTGATCAACCAGCCTGGCTGGAAGGCGACCACTGTGTACGGGTTCGCCCAGGAGTCCGGCACCATCGCGTTTCGGAGAGGCGAGCGCGAGCTGGAGATGAACTGGTATCCGGGCGACACCTACCCGGTCCGTTACGCCGACCGGCTTGCTATCAGTAGGCCGGAGACGGTGGAGATTGACGGCTGGCCGGGGGATCTGTTCCGGTATTCCGCCAGGGACTTCGCGGTGATCCTTCGTCCCCGCGACGGCGTTTACGTCGAGATGCGTACCGGGGACAACTGGTCCCGGAAGGAGTTCGACCGGGTCCTCGCGGCCGTCGTTCGTGTGGATGCGCGTACGTGGTTGGGCGCGCTTCCGCCGGAGATCGTCATTCCCGAGCGGGTGCAGGCGCGGGCGGCCGAGGTGCTCGTCGGCGTGCCGCTTCCGCCGGGGTTCGATGTCGCGGCGTTGGCCGACGTCGGCGTCAACGACTCCTACCAGTTTGGTGCCGCCGTGACGGCCCGGGTGGGTTGTGGGTGGATCGCGGAGTGGCAGCGGGCGAGGGCGGCCGGGGATGAGGCCGGGGTGCGGCGGGCCGCCGACGCGTTGCGCGGCAGTCACGGGTGGCGGGTGTTGCGGGACATGGACAGGGCCGGTGACTGGCCTGAGGTGTTCTGGGAGTACGCCGACGAGGTCGCGGCCGGGACGTTGCGGCCCGGATACGTTCAGGGTCTGGGCTGCCGGTGACGGGAACGGCGGCACCCCCGGGATGGTCGTCCCCGGGGGTGCCGCCGTGGGTGGGTCAGTCGTCGCGGTGGTCGTTCCACCACTGCTGGCCGTCGGCGGGCAGGGTGTCGATCGGGTCGTAGTAGGCGTAGCGCTTGTTGAGCGCCTCCAGGTCGGCGGATTCGATGGAGGTGCGGTAGTTCTTCGTCCAGTAGGAGATGCCGCGCTCGCGGTCGTAGTCGGTGAGCATGTGCACCCAGCGCTTGCCGACGAAGGGGACGTCGCAGACGATGCGGGGGGTGGCGTAGCCGGGGAGGTAGCCCATGATGTCGTGTTGGAGTTGCTGGGCGTGCCAGACCGGGACCCGCCAGTGTTCGGCGTTGGGGATCATGTCGCACATGTAGAAGTAGTACGGCAGGATCCCGGCTTCGCCTTGGAGGGCGAAGCAGAGGTCGAGCAGTTCCGGGGTGGTGGCGTTGACGCCGCGCATGAGGACGCCCTGGTTGCGGACGTCGCGGACGCCGACGTCGAGGGCGGTCTGGGTGGCTTTGGCGACCAGTGGGGTGAGCGACTGGGCGTGGTTGACGTGGGTGTGGATGGCGAGGTTGACGCCGCGGCGGGCGGCGGTGCGGGCGACGCGTTCCAGGCCTTCGACGACGTCGGGTTGCAGCCAGTGCTGGGGGAGGCCCATGAGGGCCTTGGTGGCGAGCCGGATGTCGCGGACCGTCTCCAGTTCCAGCAGGCGCATGAGGTACGACTCGAGGTTGCGCCAGGGGACGTTTGCCACGTCGCCGCCGGAGACGACAACGTCGCGGACGCCGGGGTGGGCCTTGAGGTAGGCGATGTGGGCGTCGTAGCGGTCGACGGGCTTGAGGGTGAGTTTGAGTTTGTCGACGGCGGGGGTGGAGTTGCCGACGAGGTCCATCCGGGTGCAGTGCCCGCAGTACTGGGGGCAGGTGGAGAGCAGTTCGGCGAGGACCTTGGTGGGGTAGCGGTGGGTGAGCCCTTCGGCGACCCACATGTCGTGCTCGTGGAGGCTGTCGCGGCTGGCGTAGGGGTGTGATGGCCAGTCGGTGCGTCGGTCGGAGGCGACCGGGATCATGTAGCGGCGGATGGGGTCGGCGAGCAGCGCCTCGGTGGTGAGGGTCGCGAACGGCACCATCGTGTTGATCATTTGTGGTGGCACCAGCATGGACATGGTGGCCAGGGCCGACTGGTCGGCTTCGAGGTCGGCGTAGAAGGTTTCGTCGATCAGGTCACCGAAGACGGCGCGGAGCTGCTTGATGTTCTTGACGCAGTTGACGCGCTGCCACTGGGCTGATTCCCACTGGTCGCGGGTGACGTGGCGCCAGCCGGGGAAGCGGGTCCAGTCGGGTTCGACCAGGGGGCGTCGGTGGTACTCGTAGGGCTGCCCGGCGGTCGGTACGGCGACCGGGGCGTGACGGGGTTGAGGGATGCTCTCAACCGGTTGGGTCTGGGTCACGGCCCCTCCTCGGTGTTGCGGCTGATCAGCGAAGCCCGAAGGCTACTGGAAAATATTCGGTATAGAAACTAGTCTGCCGTAAGTTTTCCCGTTACGCGAGCCTTGGTCGGGGCTTCGGGCGGCTGACAGGGGGAGGTTGGCGTGACGTCACCGGTGGGACTGCACCGCGTCGTGCAGCCGGCGGGGGTGCTGCCGCAGGCGGCCTGGCGCCTGGACACGTCGGCGGCGATCGCGCCGAACGAGGTGCGGATCCGGGTGCAGCGGCTCAACCTGGACGCGGCGAGCTTCCGGCAGTTGTCGGAGAAGCACGGCGGGGACGGTGACGCGGTCCGTGCCGAGGTGCTGGAGATCATCGCGACCCGGGGGAAGATGCAGAACCCGGTGACCGGGTCGGGCGGGATGTTGATCGGCACTGTCGAGGAGGCCGGTCGGCGGTCCCCGCTGGGGCTCAGGGCGGGGGAGCGGGTCGCCACCCTGGTGTCGTTGACGTTGACGCCCCTGGTGATCACCGACGGGTTGGCCCGCTGGGACGGGCGCAGCGAGCAGGTACCCTGTGACGGGTGGGCCATCCTGTTCGCGCGCTCCATCGCTGCGGTGCTGCCCGACGACGAGGATCCGCAGTTGTCCCTCGCGGTGCTGGACGTGTGCGGGGCGCCCGCGCTGACCGCCCGGGTGGTGTCGCGCTACGTCGAGGAGCGTCGGCGTAGCGGTGATCCGACGCCGGTGCGGGTCGCGGTGATCGGTGGGGCCGGTAAGAGCGGGTCGTTGTCTCTGGCTGCGGCGCGACGGGCGGGCGCCGCGCGTACCGTCGGGGTGGTGCCGGTGGCGGCGGAGCGTGACGCGCTGACGGCCGCCGGTCTGGCGTCGGTGGTGGCGTTGGCCGATGCGCGCGACCCGGTGGGGTTGTCCACGGCGGTGACCACCGCGCTGGGGGTGCCGGCGGACGTGACGGTGGTCTGCGTGGACGTGCCGGGCTGTGAGCACGGGGCGGTGCTGGCCACCGCGGACGGCGGCACGGTGATTTTCTTCTCGATGGCGACGAGCTTCTCCGCCGCGGCGTTGGGCGCGGAGGGGTTGGCCGCGGACGTGACGATGCTGGTGGGCAACGGGTACGTGCCGGGGCACGCGGAGTTGGCGCTGGGGCTGCTGCGCGCCGAGCCGGGGGTGCGTCAGCTGTTCGCGGCGCGGGTCGCGGCAGACTGAGGTCATGACGAACCCCTCGACGTTGTATCGCGGCGGCGTGCTGCACTGCCCCGCCGAGCCGAGCGCTACCGCGCTGCTGGTGTCCGGTGGGCGGATTGCCTGGTTGGGGACCGACGGTGACGCGCCGCCGGCCGACCGGGTGGTTGACCTGGGTGGGACGTTGGTGACGCCGGCGTTCGTCGACGCGCACGTGCACACCACCGACACCGGGTTGGCGTTGTCCGGGTTGGCGTTGTCCGGTGTGCGTTCGGCGGGGCAGTTGCTCGACGCGGTGGCGGGGTTCGCGGCGGCTCTGCCGGCGGACGCGGTGGTGCTCGGGCACGGCTGGGACGAGTCGGGTTGGTCGGATCCGACGTTGCCGGACGCCGCGGCGCTGGACCGGGCCGCCGGTGGTCGGCGGGTGTACCTGTCGCAGGCGTCGATCCACTCGGCGTTGGTGTCGTCGGCGTTGCTGGCGGCGTGCCCGCAGGCGGCGCAGGCGGCCGGGTACGACGCGTCGGGCTGGTTGCGGCGCGACGCGCACCACGTGGTGCGGGCGGCCGCGCAGGCGTCGGTGAGTCGGGCGCAGCGGGTCGCGGCGCAGCGGGTGGCTCTGGGCCACGCGGCGTCGTTGGGGATCGCGGCGGTGCACGAGTGTGGTGGCCCGGAGATCTCCGACGAGGAGGACTTCACCGGTCTGCTGGGCATCTCCGGCGCGGGGTTGCCGGAGGTGTACGGGTACTGGGGTGAGTTGGGTGGCGCGGCGCGGGCCCGGGAGTTGGGCGCGGTCGGCGCCGGTGGGGATCTGTTCGCCGACGGGGCGTTGGGTTCGCGCACGGCGCACGTGTCGCAGCCGTACGGCGACGGTGACGGCTGTGGGCACGGGTACCTGTCGGTCGAGCAGGTGCGTGATCACCTGTTGGACTGCGCGGCGCACGGCATGCAGGGCGGGTTCCACGCCATCGGTGACGCGGCGATCGGCACCGTCCTGGACGGGTTCGCGGCGGCGGCGCGGACGCTGGGGGTGGAGCGGCTGCGTGCGGCCCGGCACCGCATCGAACATGCGGAGATCATGAGCAAGGCGTTGATCGCGCGGTTCGTGGAGTACGGGGTGGTGGCGAGCATGCAGCCGGCGTTCGACAGGTTGTGGGGTGGCGCGGGCCGGATGTACGAGACGCGGTTGGGGTTGGACCGGTCGTTGGAGTCGAACCCGATGGGTGCGATGCACTCGGTGGGGGTGGCGTTGGCGTTCGGGTCGGATTCGCCGGTGACGCCGCTGGACCCGTGGGGGTCGGTGCGGGCGGCGGTGGCGCACCACAACCCGGCGCAGCGGATGGGTGTGCGTTCGGCGTTCGCGGCGCACACCCGGGGCGGGTGGCGGGCGGTGCACCTGGACGTCGAGGGGGTCCTCGCGTTGGGTGCGCCGGCGACGTTCGCTGTGTGGTCGACGCCGGCGGGGGTGGAGCGGGGTCTGCCGGTGTTGCAGGCCGAGGACCCGGAGGCGCGGGGTGCGGACGACCCGACGCCGCTGCCGGTGTGTCGGCGCCTGGTGCTGCGCGGTGAGGTCATCTATGAGGAAGGGTCATCATGACCGGGAAGCTTGATCTTGATCCGGTGCTGGTGGCGCGGGCGCGGGAGTTGGCGCGTCGGGCCGGGCAGCCGGTGGTGGACCTGGCGCGCAGCCACACCACGGTGTCGGTGGAGCGGGCGGTCCTGCGGTTGGCCGGGGTGACCGGCGCCGACCCGGACGGTATTCCGTGGGTGAACCGGCTCGTCGACGCGGTCGCCGCGGACGTGGGGTTGGGTCACGGGGTGGCGGTGCCGGTGTTCGACGCGCTGGTCCGTGAGGGCAGCACCGACGTGACGTTGCTGGCGCAGAAGGCCGCGGCCGGGTCGGTGCGGTTCACCCAGCCCACCGGGCGGGCCGCGACGGCGGCCCGGTCGGCGGCGCGCAGGGCCGTCGGCGCGGGTATCCGGCGCATCGACCGGCGGCGCGCCGAGCGGGACCGGCTCATCAAGCGCCACGGTGACCCGAAGCAGCGGCCGTGGATCTACCTGATCGTCGCCACCGGCGACATCTATGAGGACATTCCGCAGGCGCAGGCGGCGGCGCGCGCCGGCGCGGACGTGATCGCGGTGATCCGTTCCACCGGGCAGTCGCTGCTGGACTACGTGCCCGAGGGCGCGACCCGGGAGGGCTTCGCCGGCACGTACGCCACGCAGGAGAACTTCCGGCTGATGCGCGCGGCGTTGGACGAGTCGTCGAAGGAGGTGGGCCGCTACGTGCGGTTGACCAACTACGCCTCCGGGCTGTGCATGCCGGAGATGGCGACCCTGGCCGGGCTGGAACGCCTCGACATGATGTTGAACGACTCGATGTACGGGATTCTGTTCCGCGACATCAACCCGGTGCGCACGTTCGTCGACCAGCGGTTCTCCCGGCAGGTGCACGCCCGCGCCGGGATCATCATCAACACCGGTGAGGACAACTACCTGACCACCGCCGACGCTGTCGACGAGGCGCACACGGTGACGGTGTCGCAGCTGCTCAACGAGTTCTTCGCGCACGAGGCGGGGTTGGCGGACTGGCAGTTGGGGTTGGGGCACGCGTTCGAGATCAACCCGGAGGTGCCGGAGTCGTTCCGGTTGGAGTTGGCGCACGCGTTGCTGGCCCGGGAGTTGTTCCCCGACGCGCCGTTGAAGTGGATGCCGCCGACGAAGCACATGACCGGTGACGTGTTCCGGGGCAACCTGCTCGACGGGTTCTTCAACCTGGCCGGCGCGCTGACCGGTCAGGGCATCCTGCTGGTGGGGATGATGACCGAGGCGGTGGTGACGCCGTGGTTGTCCGACCGGGACATCGCCCTGCAGAACGTGCGTTACGTCCTCGGCGCGGCCGGTGGGCTGCACGAGGACTTCGTGCCGGTGCCGGGCGGGTTCATCCGCCGCCGCGCCAACCAGGTCCTCGGTGAGGCACTGGACCTGCTGGAACGCATCGGGGAGCAGACGCTGCTCACGGCGATCGCCGAGGGCACCTTCGGGATCATGAAGCGGCCCGCGGACCGGGGCAAGGGCCTCGACGGGGTCGCCGCGCACGAGGCCGACTACTGCAACCCGGCCACCGACATCCTGGAGGCAGCCGCGTGAGCGGGGAGAAGCAGATCGTGCGCCCGTACGGGGACACCACCGGTGACGGCATGGTGCAGGTGTCGTTCACCCTGCCGGTGACCCACGACAAGCGCGCCGAGGGCGCTGCGGTGCAGTTGGCCAACAAGATGGGCATCGACCCGGCGATGGTGGTGCACGCCAAGCCGATGGGCGACGGGTTCACGTTCTTCGTCGTCTACGGGCGGGTCAACCACCTGGTCGACCTCAACGCCGTGCAGGTGGTGGAACGGGACTTCGCGTTGCTGTCGGCGAAGGACGTCAACACGGTGATCAAGCAGCGGTTGCGGCGCAAGCTGTCAGTGGTCGGGGCGTGCATCGGCACCGACGCGCACACGGTGGGCATCGACGCGATCCTCAACGTCAAGGGCATCGCGGGGGAGAAGGGCCTGGAGTACTACCGGGAGTTGAAGGTCACCAACATGGGCGCGCAGGTCAGCGTGCCGGAGTTGGTGGAGACCGCCCGGGCGGAGAAGGCCGACGCGGTGCTCGTGTCGCAGGTGGTCACCCAGCGCGACGCGCACCTGCACAACACCCGGGAGATGTCGGCCGCGTTCCGGGAGGCGATGCCGGCGGGGCGGCGACCGCTGCTGATCGTCGGTGGCCCCCGGTTCGACGAGTCGATGACCGACGAGTTGGGCGTGGACCGGATCTTCGGTCGGGGCACCACGCCCGGCGAGGTGGCCAGCTACCTCGTGCACGCCCTGATCACGCAACGGAAGGCGATGGCATGACCGACGAACGGCTCGGGTTGACGGTGACGCACCGGCGGTATGTGCCGTACTCGCACGCCCACTACGCCGGCAACCTCGTCGACGGGGCGTACGCGCTGGGGTTGTTCGGTGACGTCGCCACGGAGGTGTGCATCCGCACCGACGGCGACGAGGGACTGTTCGCCGGGTACACCGACGTGCGGTTCCACGCGCCCATCCACGCCGGGGACGTGGTCGAGGTCACCGCCCAGGTGTCGCGGGTGGGCACCCGCAGCCGCACCCTGGAGTTGAGCTGCGCGGTGGTGTGCCGGGGCCGCCCGGACCGCTCCGCGTCCGCCGCGGAGGTCCTGGACCCGCCGATCGTGGCGGTCACCGCGACCGGCACCGTGGTCGTCCCCGCCGCCAGCGTGAGTCGCGAGGAGTGAGCCGGGGTTGCGAGCCCCGCAGTCGCGAACAGGGAAACTCGTGACCCTGGCGGTCTGCGCCGACGTCGGCTCCACGTACACGAAGGTGGCGGTGGTGGACCTGGCCGGCGGTGTCCTGGCCGGCGCGGCGTCGGCGCCCACCACAGTGGGCACCGACGTGCTGCACGGCCTCGACGCCGCCGTCGCGGCGGCCACCGCCGGGCTCGGCGTGCGCGACGTGCCCTGGTACGTGTGCTCGTCGGCCGGTGGTGGGCTGCGGCTGGCCGTGATTGGCTACGAGCCGCTGGTCACCGCGCAGGCCGGCCGGCGGGTCGGGTTGTCCGCCGGCGCGCACGTGGTGCACGTCGCGGCCGGCCGGCTGGGCGCCGCCGATTTGACGGCGTTGCGGGCGGCCCGCCCGGACGTGGTGCTGCTCGTGGGCGGCACCGACGGCGGCGACGCCGACACGGTCACCCACAACGCCACCCGCCTGGCCCGGGCCCGGTGGCGCCGGCCCGTGGTGTACGCGGGCAACGCCGACGTGCGCGAGCAGGTGACCGGGCTGCTGCGCGACGCCGGGGTGCCGGTCACCGACGCCGACAACGTCCTGCCGCGCATCGGGGTGCTCGCCCCGGCGTCGGCGCGGGCGGCGATCCGGGCGGTGTTCCTGCGCCACGTCATCGGTGGTAAACGACTGTCGAGGGGGGCCCGGTTCGCGCGGTTGGTGCGGGCGGCCACCCCCGACGCGGTGCTCACCGGTGTGGAGGTGCTCGCCGACACCCTCGGCGGGGACCTGGCAGTGGTCGACGTGGGTGGGGCCACCACCGACGTGTACTCGGTGCTCACGCCCGACGAGCGGGCCACCGGGCCGGGCCGGGAGGTCGCCGGCAGCCTGTGGCGGGCCCGCACCGTGGAGGGCGACCTGGGCATGCGGTGGAGCGCCCCCGGGGTGGTGCGGGCCGCGGTGGAGGAGCGGCTGCTCGCCGCCGGTGAGGCCGACGACCTGGGTGCCGCTGCGGCGCGCCGGGCGACCGACCCGGCGTTCCTGGCCGTCGACGACGTCGAGCGGGCCGTGGACCGGCGCATCGCCACCCTCGCCGCGACTGTGGCGCTGCGCCGGCACGCCCGGGGCGCCGCCACCGGTGAGCGGGCCGGGCGGGACCTGCGCGACGTGCGGATGCTGGTGGGCTCCGGTGGGGTGCTGCGGCACTCGACGGCGGACGTGTCCGGGCAGGTGCTGACGGCGGTCCTGGCCGACCACGCCGGTGGGTGGGCGTTGCCGCGCGCCGCCGCGGCGGTGGTCGACGCCGACTACGTGTTGGCCGCCGGAGGGCTGCTCGCCGAGGAGCACAGGGCGGCCGCGCAGGCGCTGCTGCGTCAGCATCTGCGTACGCATTGAGACTCGCCGACCCGACACGCCGTGTCGCAACACACGACAGGCCGGCTGCGGGTTGACAACCGACGGGGGTCGGCACGTACCGTCTTTGAGTCCTACCACGGGAAGCGGCTGTTGTTCGCTTCGTCCCTTCGTCCGCTGGCCGAGCGACATGTTTGAGCGTCATCGTCGCGGCGGCCAGGTCCAGCGGGCGGGGGTCGGCGGGGCGGCGCGAACCGGCCGCGGTTACCGGTGTACGGGCAGGGTGAGGTGCACGGCCAGTAGACAACGGCCCGGCGGGGGCAGCCAGTCCACGTCCGGTCGGTCCGAAGGTCGTCGTGCCCCATCCTCGCCACACCGGCCGGGAAGGGCCTGGGAGCATCGGGGCGCGGCGCGAGCCGCGCCCCGATTTCATGTCTGCCGGGCGGTTCGTGCCCGACGGCCCGACGCGGCCGGTGCACCCGCCAGCCAGGTAACCTTCGCCCCGTGATCGAGGTGAAGCGGTGACGACCCTGGACCGGGACGAGACGCACGCCCCGGCGGCGCTACCCCGGCCGGTCGTTCCCGGTCGACCGCTGCCGCTGCGGGTCGCCGTGCCCCTGGCCGTGGCCGCCGGGCTGGCCCTGCTGGTGGCGTTCCCCCCGTACGGGGTGTGGCCGCTCGCGCCGGTCGGGGTGGCGTTGCTGGCCACCGCCGCGCACCGGCGCCGGTTGCGCGCCGGCGCCGGCCTGGGTTTCCTGACCGGGGTGGCGTTCTTCGCCCCGCTGCTGGCCTGGACGAACCTGCACACCGGCTATCTGCCGTGGGTGCTGCTGTCGCTGCTGCAGGCCGGTTACCTGGCGTTGCTGGGCGCTGCCACCGCCTGGGTGTCGCCGCTGGTCGACCGCGCCCGTTGGACGTGGCCGGCGCTGACCGGGTTGCTCTGGGTCGGGCAGGAGGCGCTGCGCGACCGCACCCCGTTCGGCGGGTTCCCGTGGGGCCGGTTGGCGTTCAGCCAGGACAGCTCACCGCTGCTGCGACTGGCCGCGCTGGGCGGCGCCCCGTTGGTCACCTTCGTCGTGGCCCTCATCGGCGGGTTGCTGGTCACCGCCGCCTGGCGGGGCTGGGTCACCGCCCAGCGCCACGCACCCGAGCCCCCCACCGCGCCGGGCGACGCCGCGCCGGGCGCTGACGGCCCGCTGGACGGCCCGGCACGCGCGGGGGGTGTTGGGGCGCGGCGGTGGACGCCGGTGGTCGTACCGGCCGTCGTGGCGGTCGCGCTGACCGTCGGGGGTCTGCTGGTGCCGGTCGCCACCGCCGGGTCCGGCGACACCGTCACCGTGGCGATCGTGCAGGGCAACGTGCCGCGGCTGGGCCTGGACTTCAACGCCCAACGGCAGGCGGTGCTCAACAACCACGTCGACGCCACCATCGAACTGGCCGGTCGGGTCGCCGCCGGGCAGCAGCGGCGACCCGACCTGGTGGTGTGGCCGGAGAACTCCAGCGACATCGACCCGCTGCGCAACCCCACCGCCGGTGCGCGTATCTCCCAGGCCGCCGACACCATCGGCGCGCCGATCCTGGTCGGCGCGGTGCTGCTGGGCCCCGACGCCGGGCAGGTCCGCAACGCGGGCATCCTGTGGCACCCCGGCACCGGCGCGGACCTCGACCAGCTGTACACGAAACGCCACCCGGTGCCGTTCGCCGAGTACGTGCCGCTGCGCGACGTGGCCCGGCTGGTCAGCAAGAAGGTCGACCTGATCCGTAACGACTTCGTGCCGGGAAGCACCCCGGGCGTGGTACGCGCCGGCACCACCGTGCTCGGTGACGTGATCTGCTTCGAGGTCGCCTACGACGAGGTGGTCCGCGACACCGTCACCGGCGGCGCGCAACTGCTGGTGGTGCAGACCAACAACGCCACCTTCGACGTGGCGGAGGCCCGCCAGCAGATGGCCATGGTGCGGTTGCGGGCGGTGGAGCACGGACGGCCGGCGTTGATGGCCTCCACGGTCGGAGTGTCCGGGTTCGTCGCACCCGACGGGCGGGTAAGCGATGCCACCGGGTTCAACACCCGGGAGGTCGTGGTGCGGCAGTTGCGGCTCGACGACGGACGCACCCTCGCCACCCGCCTCGGCTGGTGGCCGGAGGTGGCGCTCGCCGCGCTCGCCGCGGCGGCCCTGGTCGGCGCGGCGGTGCTGCGCCGGCGGCAGTGGGTCAGGCCCGGATAGCAACAGCCGGTACGCCGGCGGGAGCGGAGGAACCGTGATCCAGGCGACCGATACGATCCGACGCGCGGACGAGGTGCCCGGGGTGGGCCGGGTGCTGGTGGTGATCCCCACCTACAACGAGGCCGACAACATCGCCGTGATCGTGGGCCGGGTCCGGCGGGCCGCCCCGGCGGTGCAGATCCTCATCGCCGACGACAACAGCCCCGACGGCACCGGGGCGATCGCCGACGCCCTCGCCGACGGCGACGCGCACGTGCAGGTGCTGCACCGTCAGGGCAAGCAGGGCCTCGGCGCGGCGTACCTGGCCGGGTTCGGGTGGGCGCGCGAGCGTGGCTACCAGGCGGTCGTGGAGATGGACGCGGACGGCTCCCACGCCCCGGAGGACCTGCCGGCGCTGCTGGACGCCGCCCGCGACGCCGACGTGGTGATCGGCTCCCGGTGGACCAGTGGCGCCCGGGTGCTCAACTGGCCGCTGCGGCGGCTGTTGCTGTCGCGCGGCGGCAACCTGTACGCGCGCCTGGCGTTGGGCATGCCCGTCTCGGACGCCACCGGCGGTTACCGGGTGTACCGGATCAGCGCGTTGGACGCCATCGACCTGGAGTCGGTGACCTCCCAGGGCTACTCGTTCCAGGTGGAGTTGTCGCGGCTGGCGCACCGGGCCGGGGTGCGGATCGTGGAGGTGCCGATCACCTTCGCCGAGCGGGAACGCGGCGACAGCAAGATGAGCCCGAAGATCGTGGCCGAGGCGCTGTGGCGGATCACCGCCTGGGGGGTGCGCGACCGCCGCCAGGCGGTACGCCGGGGCCTGCACGGCACCGCCACCGGCCAGGCACGGTGGCCGTGAGCGCGGCCGTGTCATGCTGGATGAGCGGAACACGTCCGTGGTGTCCGCAGGAATGGCGATGAGGTGAGATGCGCCGAGGACTGAGGTTCGTACCGTTGGCCCTGTTGCTGGCGGTGGTGCTGGAGCTGGCGGTGTTCGTCGGCGTGGGACGGGCGCTGGGGTTCGGCGCGGCGGTGTTGCTGGTGTTCGCCGCGTCACTGCTGGGGTTGGTGCTGCTGCGCCGCGAGGGGATGCGCGCCTGGCGTGGTTTCCGTGCCGCGGCGGCGGCCGGGCAACCCCCGGGTGGTCAGGTGACCGACGGGCTCGTCGGGCTGGCCGGCGCGCTGTTGCTGGCGGTGCCCGGCCTGGTCAGCGGGTTGGTCGGGTTGCTGCTGCTGGTGCCGCCGGTGCGTCGACTGGCCCGCGCCGGGGTGCGCCGCGCCACTGAGCGGCGGGTGTCGTCGATGGTCGCCGGTGACCTGTTCGGGCCCCGCACGGTGCGGGTGCGTCAAGGTGCGCCGCAACCCGCCCCGCAGCCGGAGCAGCCGGTGGTGGTCGACGGCGGTCGGGCCATCGAGGGCGAGATCGTCGAACCCGGCCGGCACTGACACCAGGCCAGACAGACATGATGGCGCCCCCGGGGTTTTCCCCGGGGGCGCCGTCATCGTGCGTCGTGCGGCTCAGGCGCGGCCGCGGCGGGTCCGAACCTCCTGCAGGCGCTCCTCCAGGATGTCCTCCAGCTCGGCGATGGAACGCCGCTCCAGAAGCATGTCCCAGTGGGTACGCGGTGGCTTGGCCTTCTTCTGCTCCGGCTCGTTGCCGTCGACGAGTCGGGCGACGCTGCCGTCGAACTTGCATTCCCAGGTCGTCGGGACCTCGGCGTCGACGGCGAACGGCACCTCGAACTGGTGGCCCTTGGCGCAGAGGTACTCGCGGGTCTGACGCGGCGCGAGCTCCGTGTTGCGGTCGGATTCGTAGCTCACCGCGCCAAGGCGGCTTCCGCGCAGCATACGCTCGCCCATGATCGACTTCCCCTCGTTCGTGGTGCTGGTCTTCTGGGTGTAACGGTGCGTCCCCGTCGAGCCATTCCCGCCCGAGGGCGTGAGGCGTCCACGGGTGGGCCGGGACCAAGGGTAGCCGGCCGGGACGCACACCCGGTGAGGTGATCCCCAGGCGGGTCGGGACAACGGTGTGTCCGCTGCCACCGGGGAGGTTAACCGCCTGAGCCTACCGAAGGTTGCGCCACGATGATCAGGTGGCGTCGCCGGGAGTGGCGGCGCCGAGGCGTGCCAGCGCCAACGCCAGGTCACTGACCTGGTCGCCGAGCTGCGCCACCCGCCGCTGGGCCAGGTCCCGGTCGGTCTCGGCGGCGTCGAGCCGTACCGTCAGTGCGGTGCGGTGACCCTCGGCGGTCGCCGCTGCCTGCCGGGCCACCGTCAGCTCGGCGGTGAGCGTGTCGCGCTGGGCGGCCAGGGCCGCCACCTCCGCGCGCAGCCGCGCGGCCAGCTCCGCAGCCTCCTGCCGGGCGTCGTCGGCCTGCCGGGCGGCGACCTCGGCGCGGTCGCGGGCCCGGTCGGCCTGCTCGCGCGCCCGGGCGGCGTCGGCGGCCTCCGCGCGGGTCCGCGCCGCGTCGGCGCGCGACTGCTCGATCTGGCGCCGGACGTCCTGCACCTCGGCCTGCCACCGCCCGGCCCGCTCGGTCGCCTCGGCGGCGGCGCGGCTGGCCCGTTCGGCCTCGACGCGCAGCGCGTCGCGTTCCACGCCCAGGTCGGCCACCCGCTGCCGATCGGCGTCACGCTGTGTGCGCAGATCCCGCGCCTCGGCCCGGGCCTGGTCGCGGTCGCGTTCGGCCTGGGCGCGCAGCGCCTCGGCGGCGCTGGCATCGTGGCGCGCCTGGTCGCGGGCGGCCTCAGCGTGCCGCGCCCGCTCGTCGGCGGCGGTGACCTGCCGCTGCGCCAACTCGGCGCGCTGGCGGGCGTCGTCAGCCTCGGCGCGGGCCCCGCGGGCCTGCTCGCGGGCGCGCGCCGCGTCGGCCGCCGCGGTCTCGGCGTCGTCGCGGGCCTCGTCGCGTTCAGTCTGCGCCGCCGCGATCTCGGTGGCGGCCTCCGCGCGGACCTGTGCCAGCTGCCGCTGCACACCCACCGGGGACAGCTCGGCGTGCAGCGACTCGGTCAACGTCTCGACGATCTGGTCGAGTCGGTCCACCGCCTCCCAGGTGCGGGCCACCTGCCCAGGCAGACCGGGAGCGTTGCGGTGGCGCATCCGGCTGTTGCGGGAGGCGCGCTGGCAGGCGCCGTCGTTGTCGCGGCAGTAGCGAAACGGTCGACCCGCGCCGACACGCTGCGCCACCGGCGCTCCACAGTGGGCGCACGGGCGGGTCTCGGTGGTGCTGGGCTGGGCGTCCATCGAGGGCGAAGTCTAGTGCCGGCCGATCAGCTCGCCGCCCGGGCCGTCGCGTCCAGGGTGTAGCGGCGTTGCAGCAGCAGCGCCGCGAGCATCGCCACCGCCGGCAGCAACCCGAAGCCGTAGCGGACCGCCGCGAGCGCGGCGTCCGGCTGCACCGGTGACTCACCGGCGGTCGAGGCCACGAAACCACCCACTGTCAGGCACAGCGCGTACGCGTACGGGCCCAGGGCCGCGCCGGTGGCCTCGGTGGCCGTCCACACCCCGGTGTAGGTGCCGGCCCCGGTGCTGCCGGCGTTGCTGGCGGCGCGGATCACGTCGGGCAGCATCGAGAACGGCAGCAGCTGCATGCCGGCGAACGCCACCCCGAGCACCGCCACCGCGGCGACCAGCACCGGCAGGCCGGCCGGTCGGCCCACCGCCAACACCAGCGAGCCGATCGCGAACGCGCCCTGCGCGCCGAGCAACGCCCGCTGCTTGCCGACGTGGCGGGCCACCACCAGCCAGGCCGGGGTGACCAGCAGCGCCGGCGCCACGAACGCGGCCACCAACACCGTGGTCAGGCCCGGGGCGCGCAGCTCGTACTCGGCGTAGTAGGGCACCCCGGCGAGCACCAGGTGGGTGGTGGTGGACATCGCCAGGTACGCGGCGACCAGCCACCGGAACTGCCTGTCGCGCAAGGCCGTGCGCAACGCCCGCCACCCGCCGTGCCCGGAAGCGGTGCTGACCGGGGCGGACCCGCGCAGCCGGGCGATGCCGGCGACACCGACCAGCATGGCCGCCAGCATCCCCACCGCCAGGACCACGCCCATCCGCTGGTAGCCGTCCCGCGTCGCGGCGTCGCCGCCGGTGAGCAGCGGGGCCAGCAGCCCGGAGACCAGGATGCCCAGGGTCAGCACCACCATCCGGAACGCCATCAGCCGGGTGCGTTCGTGGTAGCCGATGCGCAGGTCGGCCGGTGTGGACAGGTAGGGGACCTGGTAGGCGGCGAAGAGCAGGTTGCCGGCGATGAAGAACACCGCCACCCACGCCGCGGCCGGCGCGCCGGTCAGGCCGCCGGGCACCGCGAAGAGCGCGGCGAACGCGACCGGCAGGGCGCAGCCGAGCAGCAGGAGGCGACGACGGTCGCCGCGTCGGGTCTGCTCGACGTCGGCGCGGTGCCCCACCCAGGGGTGCAGCAGCACGTCGGCGATCTTCGGCAGCAGCAGCGCCAGGCCGGCCAGCCACGGCCCGACGGCCAGCACGTCGGTGAGGAAGTAGAGCAGCAGCAGGCCGGGCACTGTCACCCAGACACCCATGCCGAGCGAGCCGGCCGCGAAGCCCGCCAGCGGGCCGCGCGGCAGCGTCGCGTCGGTGGCGGCCGCGGGCCGCCGGTCCAGCCCGGTCATCGCCGCATCCTCTCCACAATCCAACGGTTGCTGGATTCTAGGGGCAGAATGGCGGCCATGACCATGCCCCGCCGCCGCCCGGGCCGACCCCGCCGCGACGAGACCCGGCCGACCCGCGAGGTGGTGCTCACCGCGGCGACAGCGCTCTTCGCCGAGCGGGGCTTCGACGCCGTCGGGCTGCGGGAGGTCGCCGCCGCCGCCGGGGTCGACGTCGCCACTGTCGCGCACCACACGGGTACGAAGGCAGCGCTCTACGACGCGTGCTTCGCCCGGGTGTTCGCCGCCGAGCGGGACGTGCTGACCGAGGCCGCCGCGCAGGCCCGTGCCGCTCTCGACGCCGGTCCGGACGCGGCGCTCAGGGCCCTGCACGAGCTGGTCGACGTCTTCGTCGACTTCCTGGAGGACCGCCCCGAGACCACAGCGCTGTGGCTGCGCCGCTGGTTGGAACCGCAGCGGCACGCCGAGCTCGACCAGCGCTACGCCGACCCGTTGTACCTGCTGGTCGCGGAGCTGCTCACCGCCGCCGCGGCGACCGGGGCGCTGGCGGAGCCGACCCCGCACATCACCGTGCGGAGTCTGGTGTGGGCGACGCACGGGCACGTGGTGGCGCTGGCCGCCGGCGCGCCCGGCGCTCGGGAAAGGCGCGAGTTCCGGGCGTTCGTGCACCGCCTGCTCGACGGGCTGTACGGACCACCGACCCCTTGACGGGCCGCCGCCGCGCGACGATTATCCATCGGACGTTGGATTAATGGGGGCGGCAATGGGCGTACCACAGCGGGTGGCGGTGATCGGGGCTGGCGCCGCCGGCCTCGCCGCGATCAAGGCACTACGCGACGCCGACGTGCCAACTGTGGCCTTCGAGGCCGCCGAACAGGTCGGCGGCCTCTGGGTGTACGGGGCGCCCGACTCGCCCGCGTACCGCACGCTGCACCTCAACACCAGCCGTGGTCGCACCCAGTTCGCCGACCACCCGATGCCCACCGACTGGCCCGACTACCCCGACCACCGTCGTGTCGCCGGTTACCTCGCCGACTACGCCACGCGTTTCGGGCTGGCCGACACCATCCGGCTGCGCCACACCGTCGAGCGGGTCACCCAGCACCCCAACGGCACCTGGACGGTGACCGCCAGCGGCCCGAGCGGCCCGGTCGAGGTCACCGTCGACGCGGTGGTCGTCGCCAACGGGCACAACCGGGTGCCCCGGCTGCCCGACCCCGGCTACCCCGGCACCTGTACGGCCGAGCAGATCCACAGCCACGACTACCGGGGCCCGGAACAGTTGACCGGCAGGCGGGTCCTGGTCGTCGGCGGCGGCAACTCCGCGATGGACATTGCCGTCGACGCGTCGTACGCCGCCACCCGCACCCTGCTGTCGCTGCGCCGGGGCGTCTGGGTGGTGCCGAAGTACCTGCTGGGTCGCCCCTCGGACACCCTCAACGGGGCGTTGGCCCGCCGGCTGCCGTGGCGTCTGCGTCAACGCATCAGCCAGACGATGCTGAGCGCCACCGTCGGCAACCCCACCCGTTACGGGCTACCCGCGCCGACGCACGGCTTCCTACAGGACCACCCGACGCTCTCCGACGGGTTGCTGTCGCGGCTGACCCACGGTGACGTCGAGGCCCGACCCGGCGTCGCCGCCCTCGACGGCGACCGGGTGGAGTTCACCGACGGCCGCAGCGACAGCGTCGATCTGATCATCTGGTGCACCGGTTACCGGGTGGACGTCCCGTTCCTCGACCCGGCGCTGCTCGCCGGGGGCGCCGACACCCTGCCGTTGTACCGGCACGTGTTCCACCCCGACGCCCCAGGGCTGAGCTTCGTCGGGTTGATGCAGTCCACCGGTTCCGCGTTTCCCCTGGTCGAGGCGCAGGCCAAGCTGATCGCGGCGCACCTCGCCGGCCGGTACGCGCTGCCCGACCCGGAGCGACAGCGCGCCGCCTGCCGGGCCGAACTGCGGGCCGCGACCGCCCGCTGGGGTCAGCGCCGCCCGGCGATGCGGGTGGACTTCGACGTCTACCTGGCCGAGTTGGCCCGGGAGTTGACCGCCGGAGCCCGCCGCGCCCGCTCCGGTGCGGCGCCCTCGATGGGGGCACCCCGGTGAGCGGCCGATCAGTGGCCGGTCGGCGGGTGCTGGTCACCGGGGCGAGCGGGACCTTCGGCCGCCACCTCGGCGCCGCGCTGAGCGCGGCCGGCGCCCGAGTGGTGGGGCTCGACCTGCACGCCCGTCCCGACGACGACGACGTGCCGGTGCTGGGCTGCGACCTGACCGACCCCGACGCCGTACCGGTGGCGGTTCGGGCCGCCGTCGACCGGCTCGGCGGGCTCGACTTGCTGATCAACAACGCCGGGGTCGGTGGTCCAGCGCCGGCCGAGTTGCCGCCCGACGAGGTGGTTCGCCGGCAACTGGAGGTCAACCTCCTCGCCGCCTGGCGCACCACCGCCGCCGCGCTGCCGCCGTTGGTCACCGCACGCGGACGGGTGATCTTCGTGGCCAGCCGGATGGCGGTGTTGCCGCTGCCGCTCGCCGCCGCCTACGGGGTGAGTAAACGGGCGGTGGTCGCCTACGCCGACGCGCTGCGCCACGAGGTGGGCACCCACGTCGGTATCAGCGTCGTCTACCCGAGCATGGTCGCCTCCCCGATCCACGACAGCACCGCCGAGGCCGGGCTTTCCCTGCGGGGGGTGTCGCGCCCCGAGCCCGTCGAAGGGGTGGTCGCGGCGATCCTGCGGACCGCCACCGCCCGGCGGGCGCCCCGAGACGTGGCGACCACCGCCCGCGGCCGGCTGGAGATGGCCGTCGGCCGGCATGCGCCCGCGTTGGCCGACCGGCTGGTACGCCGTACCCTCGCCGCCCGGCTCGCCGCCGGTGACCTGGACGCGGCGCCGCTGGCCGCCGGGATGCTCGACCGCCACCGGGGCCGCTGACCGCCCGGGTCAGGGCGTGGCGACCGCCGCGCGCGAGCGGTCGGCGGCGATGCGCACGGCCAGCGCCGCGAGCGCGGTGCCGGTCACCCACCGCTGCACCCGCAACCACACCGGTCGGCGGGCGAAGAACCCGGCCAGCGAGCCGGCGCTGAGCACGATCAGCGCGTTCACGCTCAGCGCCACGACGATCTGGGTCAGACCGAGCAGCAGGCTCTGCGTGGCCAGGTGCCCCCGCGTCGGGTCGATGAACTGCGGGAGCAGCGACACGTAGAGGATCGCGATCTTCGGGTTCAGCAGATTGGTGATCAGGCCCATGGTGAACAGCCGCCGGGGCCGGTCCGGCGGCAGCGGCGCGGGCCGGAACGGCGAGTGCCCACCCGGGCGCAGCGTCCGCCAGGCCAGCCAGAGCAGGTAGCCGGCACCGGCCAGCTTCACCACCGCGTACAGCGTCGGCACCAGGACGAAGACGGTGGCCAGCCCGGCGACCGCCGCCGCCAGGTAGACGCCGAAGCCGGCGGCCACCCCGAGCAGTGAGACCAACCCGGCACGACGGCCCTGCGCCACGGAGCGCGATACCAGATAGACCATGTTCGGGCCGGGCGTGAGCACCAGCCCCAACGCCACCAGCGCGATGCCCAGCAGTGCACCAGTACCCACCACGACGCTTCCCCCGTTCGGTAGTCCTCACACCGACCGTAATCGGGATGAACATCCCACCCCAGGGCCACCTGGCAGGCCGTGGCCTGCGATCCGGGGTGATCCACTCGCGTTCGGTGCAACGGCAGCGGCACCGGCGGGAATGCTCACCGTGGCGGACGCGCTGACCCCTGGCAAGTGCGTGTCGCCGGCCGGAGGCGGCGCGTTACGGTGGCCAGGGAGGTGCCGCACGGTGACCGAGGCGTGGGAAGCGTCAGTGGAGGCGAAGATCCAGGATGCCGTTCAGCGCGGCGAGTTCGACGCCCTGCCCGGCATGGGCAAGCCGATCCCCGGTCGGGGGGCACCGTACGACGAGGCGTGGTGGATCAAGAGCTTCCTGGAGCGCGAGGCACTCCCCAGCGACCTGCTCCTGCCCACGTCGCTGCAACTGCGCCGACGCATCGAGCAGGTCCCCGACGAGGTCCGTGACCTGCCCACCGAGCAGTCCGTCCGCGACTTCGTGGGGCAGCTGAACGTGCAGATCGTGTCGTGGCTGCGCTTCCCCGACGACGGCCCCCGGGTCGCGGTGCGCCCGGTGAACACCGAGGACGTGGTGCGCCGCTGGCGCGCCGAACGGGCCCGCCCCAAGCTCACCTCGACCGTCACCGAACCGGCGACCGTCGTGAAGCCGTCGCGCCCGCGCCGCACCTGGTGGCAGCTGTGGCGCCGCCGTCGGGGCTGACTCCCCGGCCATGACCACGGCAGACTGTGCCGATGCTGATCGAATCGCGGACGCCCGACACACCATCGACGCCGGGTGTCGCACTGCGTCAGTGGTGCGCCGACGACCTGGATGAGCTGGTGCAGGCGTACCGGGATCCGGTCCTGCGCCGCTGGACCAGAGCCCCGGTGACCACCGCCGCCGAGGCCCGACGGTGGCTGGAAGGCGCACTGCGCGACTGGGCCGACGGCCGCCGGTACACCTTCGCCGTCATCGAAGAGCAGACCGACGGCGACCGGCTGGTGGGCAACGTGGTGCTCAAGGGGCTCACGCCGGAGCGCCCGGCCCCGGAGGTCGGCTACTGGACGGCGTCGTGGGCACGCGGTCGCGGCGTCGCCCCGCGCGCGGTCACCGCGCTGAGCCGCTGGGCGTTCGACCGGTTCCCCGAGGTGGCCCGCCTCGACCTGCTGCACCAGGTGGACAACGTCGCGTCCTGCCGGGTGGCGCAGAAGTGCGGCTTCGCGTTCCAGGAGGTGTTGCCGGCCCGGCCGCCCTTCCCTCTCGACGGCCACCGGCACTCGCTGCACGCCTAGTCGTCAGTCCACCCTGGCGTGCCAACTCCAGGACGTGCGCCGGTCCCGACCCGGCAGCTCACCGCGCCCGGTCAACCAGAGCAGCACCTCGGGTACCGCCCCAGGCGGGGCATCCGGGAAGAGTCGGTGCAGCACCAGCGCGCTCAACCGCTGCGGCGGCTGCCACCGCACACCGAGGCCGAGGGTGATGTCGTACGTGTGCAGCAGGGTCTCCGCCACACCCATGGCGGCGAACCCGGTCGGATCGCACGGGCCCCAGTGCCAGGCGCGCGTGTCAGACGGGGCCGCGTCGACGGCGGCGGCGAGCAGACCGGCGCAGGCCCGCACCACTGTGAGCACCTGCGTCGGGCTCGCCTCGGGTGAGACCCGCAGGTCGTACGGGAGATAGCCGTCATCCGGGCGGCCGGTGACCTGCCCCGCGTACGCGAGGAGGTCGTGCGCGACGTGCGCCGCGGTGGTCCAGCAGCTCCAGCTCAGCGAGCCGGCCGGCACCGACCAGTCGCGTTCCCGGTGTGGCAGCAGCACCCGGGTCATCTCCTCGGCCGCCTCCCGCACGTCGGCGCCGGTCACCGCCGACATTCGCCAACCCACCGGGCAGCACCGGGCGTGGGAATCTCGTCGTGGGTGATGGGCATCGAGGCATGCAAGAATCCATCCTCGCATGTGGGGGGAGGCGAGCGGAATGTTGCCCAACATGGTGGTGGACACGACTGTGTTGCCCCCGGCGGACCGCTTCGCGTTCTGGTATGCCCTGGTCGCCCAGGAGACGGCGCCAGCGCACATCAGCAGCGGCCACCTGGACAACTTCGTGGCCTACGCGCAGGCCATCGATCTCGGCCGCATTCGGATGACCTCGCTGCGCTACCCGTCGCTGGACTCGATCCGGCCGACGAGACTGGTCCGCCGCGCCGAGGGGGATGTGTATCAACTCGCGCTCCCACTGACGGGACGCAGCACGTTGATCCAGGACCGCACCGAGTCCACGCTGGAAGCCGCCAACCAGTTCACGCTGTTGGACACCGCGCGGCCGCACGTCGCCCGGCACTACGCGGACGGCCCTGGACTCGCCACCACGATCACCGTGCAGATACCGCACGCGGCGCTGCCACTGGCCTCGGACCGGCTCCGCCGCCTACTGGCCACGCCGATTCCGTCGCATCTGGGCGTCGGCGGGCTGTTGGTCCACCACCTGCGCAGCATCGCGGCACACCCGGAGCAGTTCGAACCGGCCCAGGCCGAGATCCTGGGCGGGGTGGCGGTGGACCTGCTCACTGCCGCGCTCGCTCAGTACCTCGACATCGAGGACACCCTGTCACCGGAGGCGCGGCACACCGCACTGCGGGCCCGGATCGTCGATTTCATCGACCGCCACCTCGACAGCGACGAACTCAGCCCTCGCAGCGTCGCCGCCGCCCACCACATCTCGCCGCGGTCGCTGCACCGCCTGTTCGAGGCGGAGGCGACGACCGTTGCCGAACTCATCCGCACCAAGCGCCTGGAGCAGTGCCGGCGTGATCTCGGCAACCCGCTGCTGCGGCAGCCGATCCACACCATCGCCGCCCGTTGGGGTTTTCCGGACAAGGCCCACTTCAGCCGCCTCTTCCGTGCCCACTATGGACGTTCGCCGCAGGAGTACCGCGCGGGCGTCGCACGCCAGGGTCGGTGACCCGACCGACCGCTACCGTCGGCGGTCGGTCGGATCGTCCTCGACGAAGTCCCGGACCGCGGCGCGGATGCTCTCGCCGTACGGGTCGTCCGGTAGCAGCAGCAGGTGTTCGCGGGCTCGGGCGAGGTGCTCCCGGGCCGCACCGACGTTGCCCAGGCGGCGGTGGCAGTCGGCCAGGTTGAGGTACAGCGACGGCAGGAACGCCTGGACCTGGAGCGAGGACAGATACCGCTGGGCGCGTTCGTCGGTCAGGTCGGACACGGCGGTCAGGGCACGTTCGTCCCAGGTCAGCTCCGCCTCGGTGCTGTCCTGAAGGTCGGCGAGGTAATGCGCCAGGGTGCAGCGGTGCAGGGCGTCGCCGGTGGGGCCGAGTTCGTCCCACAAGGCGGTGAGCAGCTCACGCGCCCGGTCAGGCGCGCCGCTCTGGCCGAGCTGCACGGCCTCGATGATGCGGGTCATTGTGCTGTCGGCGGTCGCGTGGTCGGTCATGTCGCCAATGGTTGGGCCTCAACCCGGTCGAGGGTCAAATCCGGAAGGAGTCGAGAAATTACATAGCTCTGCTCAGATCTTGCACTCCACTGTTGATTTTCTCTAGGCTGCCGTGGTGAGCGAACATTCGCTGGTCGAAGCGAGAGATCTGACGAAGGTTTATCCAGCACGTGGGTCCACTGCGGAGTTCCGCGCTGTCGACGGCATCGACTTCGCCCTCGAACGAGGCGAGTCCTTCGGGCTTCTCGGCCCCAACGGCGCCGGCAAGTCCACCACCATGCGGATGATCGCCGCCACGTCGCCGATCAGCGGCGGCAGCCTGCGCGTACTGGGCATGGACCCGATGAGGCAGGGGCCGGAGATCCGCGCCCGGCTGGGCGTCGTCACGCAGGACGACCACCTGGACAACGAGCTCACCGTGCGGGAGAACCTGCACATCTACGGGCGTTACTTCGGCCTGTCGCGGGCCGTCATCCGGGACCGGGCGACCCGACTGCTCGACTTCGCCCAACTTCAGGAGAAGGCCGGCGACCAGGTCGAGACGCTCTCCGGCGGCATGCGGCGGCGGCTGACCATCGCCCGCTCCCTGATCAACGAACCGGACATCCTGCTGCTCGACGAGCCGACCACCGGCCTCGACCCGCAGGCCCGACACATCCTGTGGGACCGGCTCTTCCAGCTCAAACAGCAGGGCGTCACGCTCATCCTCACCACGCACTACATGGACGAGGCCGAGCAGCTCTGCGACCGGCTCATCGTGGTCGACCACGGCCGCATCGTCGCGCAGGGCTCACCCCGGGAACTGATCACCAGGTACGCCACCCGGGAGGTTCTCGAACTCCGCTTCCGCCTCGACGAACGCGACACGGCGGCGCAGAAGCTCCGGACATCGATGCTGGCCACCGGAGGCAACGACACCGAGGACCGCGTCGAACTGCTCCCCGACCGGGTGCTCGTCTACACCGTCGACGGCGAGGCCGCCCTCGCCGCTGTGCACGCCATGTCGCTCACGCCGCTCACCGCGCTGGTCCGCCGCGCGACGTTGGAGGACGTGTTCCTCAAGCTCACCGGCCGATCGCTCATCGAGTAGCAGGGGAGACCACTGATGTTTCGGGTGTTCGGGTACTGGTTGACGCGTTACCGACGTACCTGGCGTGGCTCGATTGTGATCAACGTGCTGAACCCGTTGCTGTTCCTCATCGGCATCGGCGCCGGGCTGGGCGCCCTGGTCGACGACAACGCGCCAACCCAGATCGTCGGCGTCTCGTACGCGGCGTTCTTCGCCCCGGGCATGCTGGCCGCCGCCGCGATGCAGAACGCGTTCCTGGAAGGGTCCGGGGGTGTCGCCCGGGCTGCCGGTTTCGGCGCGTACCGCAGCGCCACACCGACACCGTTGAGGCCGGAGCAGCTCGCCGCCGGGCACCTGCTGTTCATCACCTTCCGGGTGCTCATCGCCAGCGGCGCCTTCATCGTGGTGATGGCCGCGTTCGGGTTGATCGGGGGATGGTGGGCCCTCGGCGCCCTGCTCGGCGCGACGCTGACCGGGGTCGCGTTCGCGGCACCCGCCGCCGCGTGGGCGGTCAGCGTACGCAAACTGCGCCACATCGACACGGTGTTCCGCTTCGTCATCATGCCGCTCTACATGTTCTCCGGCACGTTCTTCGCGGTCTCGCAGCTACCCGAGTGGATCCGACCGGTGTCCTACCTGCTGCCGCTGTGGCACGGGGTGGAGCTGTGCCGCACTCTCAGCCTCGGCACCGCGACGATCGCCGGCAGCTCCGTGCACATCGCCTACTTGCTGGTGCTCGCCATCGGCGGCTTCCTGGTCGCCCGGGTCACCTACCGCCGACGGTTGCACCCGTGACGGCCCATGCCCAGAGCCCCGTGGAGGCACCTTGACCACCGTCGCCGTACCCGCCTGGACGAGACGCCGGGCCCTGGCGCTCATCGAACGCAACTTCATGATCTACCGCCGGTCGGTCACGCCGCTGCTCAACGCGCTCGTCGAACCGATCCTGTACCTGCTGTCGATCGGCGTCGGCGTCGGGATGCTCGTCGGCACGGTCCCCGGCGTCGATGTCCCGTACGCCGCCTACGTGGCCCCGGCGATCCTGGCCACCACCGCGATGAACACGGCGTTCAACCAGACGAGCTTCGGTGTGTTCATCCGGATGAGGGTCGAGAAGACCTACGAGGCGATCCTGCCGACACCGCTCTCCGTCACCGACATCGCCGTCGGCGAGGTGACCAGCGCGATGATCAACGGGCTGCTGACGTCGATCGGTTTCCTCACCCTGATGGCCGTCGGTGGGCTGGTCACCTCGGCCTGGGTGTTGCTGGCCCTGCCGGCGTCGCTGCTGATCTCGTACGCGTTCGCCGCCGCTGGGCTGGCCGTCACGACGTACCTGCGCGACTTCCCCGACTTCCAGTACATCCAGCTCTTCATGCTGCCGATGTACCTGTTCGCGACGACGTTCTATCCAATGTCGGTCTACCCGGAGGCGGTGCGACCCCTGATCCAGGCGCTGCCGCTCTACCACAGCATCGAGCTGGTCCGGGAACCCGCGCTGGGCCACCTCGGCTGGGAGCTGCTGATCCCGGTGGCCTACCTCATCGCGTTCGGCTCGGCCGCGATGTACGTCGCCATCCGTCGGATGACCCGGGCGATGCTGCGCTGACGACCCCCTGGGCCGGGACGGGTCCTCGGCCCCTCATCGTTGGGCGACGATGGTCTCGAGCACCGCGCGAACCGGGGTCGGGCGGTGGCCGATGGCTGTCTCCAGCGTCGGATCGGTTACGGCGAACTCCTTTGCGCGCGCCGCGCGGTACATGCCGAGAGTGAAGTCGGCCGCCGCCGCGGGCATGCCTCGGGCGATGGCGGATGCCCGCCACTCGTCGTCATCCGCGACGACACGTTCGACGGTACGGCCCGTGATGTCGCTGAGGATGGCGGCCACCGCTTCGAGGTCGAGCATCTCCGGCGCGGTCAGCGGAGCCGTGACCCCGTCGAGTACGCCGTCCTCGGTGAGGGCGACGGCTGCGGCCTCGGCCAGGTCGGCATGTGCGGTCCAGGACACCGGGCCGTCCGCCGGCGCCACGAGTTGACCGGTCTCCAGCGCCGTGCCGATGGAGAGGCTGAGTGTGCTTGCGTAGAACCCGTTGCGCAGGGCGGTGAAGGGAACCCCCAACCCGGCCAGGTGCTCCTCGGCCGCGGCGTGGGTGGGCTGGGCGGCGAAGAGCGAGTCCCGGGAGGCGGCCTGGTGACTGGTGTACAGGATTCGGCTCGCTCCCGCGGCGCGGGCGGCGTCGATGGCGGCGCGGTTCGCGGCGATCGCGGCGTGGCCGCGGATGGAGGCGGACACGACGAGAACCTTGTCGGCGCCCGCGAAGGCGTGCTCCAGGGTGGCCGGGTCGGTGAAGTCTCCGGCGCGCACCCGGACCCCACGCTCCGCGAGGCCGGCGGCCCTGTCGACGTCGCGCACGCTCACGCCCACGGCGTCGGGTGGTAGCCGGTCGAGCAGCCGGTCGACGATCTGGGACCCGAGCTGACCAGTGGCACCGGTGACGACGAACATGATGAACACTCCCTTGTTATCGGCGTTACGGCCTGAACGTTAGCATCGATATTTCAGAGATAACAAGGCGCTGTTAGCATTGGTCCATGGTGACGACGCAGGACACCCGCGACGACGTCCGTGCGGGCATCGTCGCGGCGGCGACCCAACTGCTGCGCGACAAGGGCGCGAACGCGGTCACGACGCGCGCCGTCGCCCAGGCCGCCGGTGTGCAGGCGCCCACCATCTATCGCCTGTTCGGCGACAAGGACGGTCTCATCGACGCCGTCGCCGAGCACGTCATGGCCAGCTACGTCAGCGGTAAATCGGTCGCAGCGGACGTCGAGACGGGCGATCCGGTCGCGGGCCTGCGCTCCGGATGGCGCGCGCACGTGGAGTTCGGCCTGACAAACCCCGAGCTGTACGCGCTGATCGCCGCCCGGGGGAGCGGCGCACCCTCGCCGGCGACTGTCGCCGGCCTCGACGTGCTCCGCCGCCGCGTCCGGCGACTCGCCGCGGCCGGCCTGCTCCGGGTCGACGAGCAGCGTGCGCTCCTGATGATCCACTCGGCGGGCAACGGCACCATCCTCACCCTGCTGGGAATGCCCGCCGACCAGCGCGACCTCGGTCTGGGCGAGGCCATGCTCGATGCCGTGCTCACCAGCATCCTGACGACGACTCCGGCGACCCCCGACACCACCGCGAACGCTGTCGCGGTGACCTTCGCGACGGTGCTGCCCGACCTCCCGGGGCTCACCGACGCCGAACGCGCGCTGATGGCCGAGTGGCTGCACCGATCACTGACCCACGCGGCACCATGATCACCTGGCGGAGAAACAAGTCGACGGGATCGCGCCGGGGGAGATAGGTTGCAGGTGACCGCGACACGGCCCGAGGAGGTGAGACCCATGAACGTTGTAGCGATGTGGGTGCTCCCCCTGCCGTCCCGGTCGGGCGATTGACGTAGGTGTCGCCGGGAGCGCCCTGCCAACACGGCACTCCCGAAAGGCAACACCTATGCACTCTGCGCACTTCACCGCCGAGCCGTCGTCGACCGATCCGGTCGAGCGCGACTCCACAGTGAGCGATGTCAGCCCCGCTCCGTCGGACCCGCACACCGATCGCGCGCCCGGCAGATACGACGTGATCATCGCCGGCTGTGGGCCGACCGGCGCGATGCTCGCCGCCGAACTGCGACTACACGACGTACGGGTCCTCGTTCTGGAGAAGGAGACCGAGCCGGTGTCGGCCGTGCGCATCGTCGGCCTGCACATCCGCAGTCTCGAGCTGATGGCGATGCGCGGGCTGCTGGAACGCATCCTCCCGCACGGGCGGCAGCGTCCGGCCAGCGCCTACTTCGCCGCCATCGCCAAGGCCGCGCCCCGCGGCCTGGATTCCCGGTACGCCTACCTGCTGGGTATCCCGCAGCCCGTCATCGAACGTCTACTCGAGGAACACGCCATCGAACTGGGTGCGCAGGTCCGGCGTGGTTGCGCCGTCACCGGCCTCGCGCAGGACGACGAGGGCGTCACCGTCGAGTTGGCCGACGGGGAACAGCTGCGCTCGCGCTACCTCGTCGGCTGTGACGGCGGGCGCAGCACGGTGCGCAAACTGCTCGGCGTCGGGTTCCCCGGCGAGCCCGCACGGACCGAGAGCCTGATGGGCGAGATGGAAGCGGGCGTGCCGCCGGAGGAGATCGCCGCCAAGGTCGCCGAGATCCGCGAAACCCACCAACGATTCTGGCTCCGGCCGGCAGGCGCTGACGTCTACAGCGTCCTGGTGCCCGCGGCCGGCGTCAGTGATCGCGCCGAACCGCCCACCCTCGATGATTTCAAGCGCCAGTTGCGCGCCATCGCCGGGACCGACTTCGGCGTGCACTCGCCGCGCTGGTTGTCCCGCTTCGGCGATGCGACCCGACTGGCCGACCATTATCGGGTCGGGCGAGTGCTGCTGGCCGGCGACGCGGCGCACATCCATCCGCCCATCGGCGGACAGGGCCTCAACCTCGGCGTTCAGGACGCAGTCAACCTCGGCTGGAAACTCGCCGCGCGGATCCGTGGTTGGGCGCCGCAGGCCCTGCTGGACACCTACCAGGCCGAACGCCGGCCGGTCGCCGCTGAGGTGCTGGACAACACCCGAGCCCAGACGGAGCTGTTGTCCACCGAACCGGGCGCACAGGCCCTGCGCAGGCTGCTCACCGAGCTGATGGACTTCGACGAGGTGAACCTGCATCTGTTGAAGAAGATCACCGCAATCGGTATCCGCTACGACTTCGGCGCTGGGCCCGACCTACTCGGTCGACGGCTGCCTGACGTCGCTGTGAAACAGGGCCACCTCTACGGTCTGCTGCACCGTGGACGCGGTCTGCTGCTGGATCGCACCGAACGCCTGACCGTCGGCGGCTGGTCAGAGCGGGTCGATCACCTGGCGGATGCCACCGCTGAGCTGGACGTCTCCTGTGTCCTGTTGCGCCCCGACGGGCACATCGCCTGGGTCGGTGATGATCAGCAGGACCTGGACGAGCACCTCTCCCGCTGGTTCGGCGAGCCCGTCCACTGATCTCAGGCCGGCGACCCGGTGCGGAACGGGTCGCGGTCTTCCCCCGTCCGGGCTTTCGGCTACGGCCCGGACGGGGGGAGACCTCGCTGCCGCCCGACACCTGGTGAGCTTCACCGCTCACCACAAGGTCGAGGTAATCGCTGCTGACCGTGCTCCACCGACGGCTTGCGGTGCCGCAGCGCATGGGACGTGCGCGGTCGAAGTCTCAGTGTTCCTGAGGCAACTCGGTCTGTGGCCTGCTGCTTCGTGGCTGCCGATCGATCGCGGTGAGTTCGCTGAGAATCGGGTGCAGCCGATCGGCCAGGGCCGGGTCCGTGCGGGTGAGTTCCGCGGTCAGGGCCGTTGCGGCGGCCGCGAGCGCACGGCGTAACTCGGTCTCATCAGTGGAACGGACCAGGGTCGTTTCGAGCGGGCCGGTGATGTCGGGGGGTAGTAGGTGAGCGCCTTTGGCGTAGCTGGTGGGGTGGCCCAGTCGCTGGCAGGCGAGTGCGATTGTCTGGGCGCGCATGGCGCTGATCCAGTGCTCCGCCTGCCAGTGTCTGCCTCGTTCGATGCTGATCCGTGCGTGCAGCGCGTGGTGCCATGCCAGGCCGGCCGTGCCGTCGTGACCGCTCGGCGCGGAGGCCCGGGGTGGCGTGGCTCGCCCGAATATGAGTCGCCAACTCGGGCCTCGCGGCCCGAACTCGACTTCCGGGCTGAACGAGAGGTCGACTTCCAGGCAATGAGGCAGCAGGAACACCCGGTAGATCGCCGACCCGGACGTCAGATCCCAGTGGTGGACCGCCGCGAAGTCCTGATACATCTGCTGCGTCCATCGACCCATGACGGCGTCGAGCGGGTCGCTGACCCCGAAGGCCAGATCGATGTCCGACCAGCGATCCTCATCGTTCGTGGCATGCGACCCGGTGATCGCGGCGGCGACGACACCCGGGTCCTGTTCCGCCAGATGCAGCAGCCGGCGCTGGATCAGGTCGCGTTCCTCTACTGAGAACATCGGGTCACGCTGGTCCGACACCAACGTGCCCCGGCTGCGGGATACGTCCGGCAGAGCCGGCGGCGAGCCGTTCTCGCTCTCGCCATGGCTGGCAGGTCGCGTGCGTCCATGACGACATCATGCCTCGCCACTCGCAAGCGAAAATCGTCAGTGCGTCGAACCAGCGAAGGATCCGGCGCATGGTGTTCTGTGCCTGCTGGCAGACTCGTCGCATGAGAGGTCTGACCGCCGAGCTCGTGGTCGATGGCTGTGCTCCGCAGACCCCGGCGCTCGCCCCGAACGGGCGCCTGCTCTGCTACGTCCTCACCCCCACCAGCCGCACCGGTGACCACCTCGACACCGAACTCTGGCTCGTACACACCGATGGCGCCGTCGGGCCGCGCCGGGCGACCGCCGACACCGCAACCGAATCCCTGCCACGCTGGTCGGCCGACTCGGAGGCGCTGTTCTTCCTGTCCGACAGCGCCGACCGCGGTACCCCGCAACTGCACAGGCTCACCGCCGCCGACGGCACGATGACCACGTTGACCAGCTGGCCCGCCGGCGTCATCGATCACCTGCCGCTCATCGACCCCAACCTTGTCGCGCTGCTCGCCGAGGACGAACCCACCGAGCAGGACGCGCGCCGCGCCCGGGACCGCGACGACGTCATTGTCGTCGGCGAGCGCGAACCACGTGCCCGGTTGCGCCTGCTCGACCTGCGCACCGGCCGGGTCGCCACCCCGCAGGTGTTCGCTGACCGGCACGTGGTGGAAATGCGGCAACGTCCCGACGGCGGCCCACTTGCCGTGCTGACCTGGGCCAGCGCCGACAACGACCACGGCCCGCGCACCGGCCGACTGCACCTGTTCGATCCCACCACCGGGACTGCCGAGGACCTCGGACCGGTCGAGGTCGACGCACGATCGCTGGCCTGGTGGCCGGGCGAGGACGGTTGGCACCTCGGTTACCTCGCGCTCACCCCACCGGTGCTGCAGGCCGGCACCGCCGTGTTCGATCTGGCCATGCGCAGCCGTGTCCTGCGCAACCGCACCGCTGGACTCTCGATGTGCCCCACCGAACTCTGCCAGACCGGTGCAGCCCCGCTGGTGGTGTTCGCCGACGGCCTGAACACGACAGTGGCCCGGCTCGACCCCGCCGACCTCACGACCCTGTCGCACCACCCGGGACGCCTCGACAACCTCACCGCCACCCCCGCCGGCGACGAGATCGCGGTGCTGACCGGCACCCGCTATCAGCCCCCGAACGTTCACATCGGAGCGCCAACCGGGCCGCTGCGAAGAATCACCAACACCCGGCCCGAACTGGACGACGTCGTACTCGGCACGCAACAACCACTGGCCTACCGCGCCGCCGACGGCCTCGACCTGGACGGCCTGCTCGTCCTGCCGGTCGGCAGGACCGCATCGGAGGGTCCGTTCCCGCTGGTCACGATCGTGCACGGAGGCCCCTACGATCGCTACGCCGATCGTTGCCAGTTGTTCTGGTTCCCGAGCGCGCAGTGGTTGGCCACCGCCGGCTACGCGGTGTTGTTACCCAACCCGCGCGGCGGCCAGGGCCATGGCCACCAGTTCGCCGCCAGCGTCGCCGGCCAGGTCGGCCAGCAGGAGTGGACCGACATCCTGACCGGCATCGACCTGCTCATCGCCGAGGGCATCGCCGACCCCGACCGGCTGGGCATCGCCGGCTGGAGCCACGGCGGCTTCATGTCCGCCTGGGCCATCGGCCAGACCGATCGCTTCCGCGCCGCGCTGGTCGGCGCGGGCATCGTCGACTGGGGCATGCTCGCCGCGACGGGGGAGAACGGCCAGTTCGAGGCCGCGCTCGGTGGCAGCACCGGCTGGTCCGGCATCGGACCCCACCCACATGACGCGGTCAGCCCAATTTCCTTCGCCAGCAACATCCGCACTCCAGTGCTCATCCTGCACGGCGCCGAGGACACCAACGTCCCCCTCGGACAGGCCGTGTACCTGCACCGGGCGCTGCGGCACTTCGACGTCGAACACGAGTTCGTGATCTACCCGAGAGAGGGCCACTCGATCCGGGAGCGCAACCACCAACTGGACCTCCTGCGCCGGACCCGCGCCTGGTTTGATCGCTGGCTCCAGACGTGACCTGAGCTGACTGTGCGGCTGGACGGGCTGTACGCCACCGGCGCCGCAAGGTCCGAGCCGTGCAGGGGCGCCGCAGAAGGTGGAGTTCTGTCACCTGGTCGGCACGCCCGTCGAGATCCCAACCGATCAAACGGGCTTGATGTATCTTCGGGGTCATGGGGCCACCAAGTCACACCGCGCCGCCATTCGTCCGGCTGGCCGCACACCCACTGCGCTGGCACATGCTGACCGAACTCGCCCGTAGTGACCTGCGGGTCCGCGAATTGGCCAGCCTCCTGGCCCAGCCGCAGAACCTGGTCTCCTACCACCTGCGACTGCTGCGCGACGGCGGCCTGGTCACCGCCACCCGCAGCAGCTTCGACGGCCGCGACAGCTACTACCACCTCGACCTCGACCGCTGCGCCCACGCGCTGGCGGGCACCGGCACCGCGCTGCACCCCGCCCTGCAGTTGGGCGGGACTCCACCGGCCCCACCGATCCACCCGCCGCGAACCGTGCTGTTCGTGTGCACGGGCAACAGCGCACGTTCCCCCATCGCCGAAGCCCAGCTCCGACGCCACAGCGCCGGGCACGTGCAGGTGACCAGCGCCGGAACCCGCCCCCCGGCCGCAACTACACCCCCATGCGGTACGGGCGCTGCGCGAGAACTTCGGCGTCGACGTCGCGGACCGGCGCCCGCAGCACCTCGACACGCTCACCGGCCGCCGCTTCGACTACGTGATCACCCTGTGCGACAAGGCCCGAGAAGTCTGCCCCGATTTCGGCAACCCGGACGGCAAGCTGCACTGGAGCATTCCCGACCCCGCCGTGGCCGGCACCGGGAACGACTACCCCGCCTTCCTGCAGGTTACGGCCGACATCGACACCCGCGTGCGGCATCTGCTGCCCGTCCTCGTCACCGAACCCGAGGAGACCAGACCGTGAGCACAGCCGAGCAATACGTCAGCGTCCGTTACCTCGTCGACGATGTGCACGCCGCCGTCGAGTTCTACACCGCCCACCTCGGTTTTCACCTGAAGACCAGCGCCGCCCCCGCCTTCGCCGACGTGGTCCGCGGCCCGCTACGACTGCTGCTGTCCGGACCCGCCAGCTCCGGCGCCCGCGCCACCCCGAACGACGCCAGCAGCCCCGGTCGCAACCGCATCCACCTCATCGTCGACGACCTGGACGCCGAGATCGACAGGCTCCGCGACGCCGGCCTGGCGTTCCGCAGCGAACTGGTCTCCGGTCCGGGTGGCCGTCAGATCCTGCTCGCCGACCCCGCCGGCAACCTCGTCGAACTTTTCCAACCCGCCGGCCAGGCCAGCCCCGTCAACATCTGAGCCCAGTCGCACTTCGCCACTGCGCCAAGGCAAAGCCGATGTTCCTCAGCGCCGACTCGGCCGCAGCCCAGCCGCTCATGCGCGGGATCTAGCGCATTCAACGCACGCCGTGTGGGACCAATCGGGGCGCTGGTGGCCTAGGCGACATCCCGGCCCAACTGATCGGCGTGCGCGGTGATCCACCTCGCGTCGCGCCGGTAGAGCCCGACGTGACTGCGAATGTTCTCCTGTCCCTGATCAGCCCGCGCCTTGGTGAAGGCGGCGAGGTCGTGTAGTCGATGGACTGCGACCTGGAGGATGTGAGCAGGGTCCTGCCCCGAGCCATAGGCATCGCAGAGCATGCGCAGCCGACGTGCCCGCTCGCCCAGATCACTGTCGATTGCGTCGCCGTTGTCGGGATGGGCCAGCGGCACCAGCCGGTAGGCAAGGTAGGCAAGATCCCACGACCGGGGACCGGGCGAGGCCGTGTCCCAGTCGATGACTCCGGTGAGCCGCCGGTCGGTGAAGACCATGTTGTACGGCGCGAAGTCGTTGTGACAGATGACCTCAGCCGGTTGCCGTACCGGGAACTGCCAAACTCCGCCGACGCTGTCGAAGCTGGCGCTGGCCTGGTGAAGTTGTGCGAGGTGGACACCCGCATCGGTGAGGACGCCATCGCTCCAGATCCACTCCGGCAACGGGTACTGCGGCACGATGCCCGGCAGGTACGAGACGCTGTCTCGTCCTTGTTCATCCGTCCCGAGCGGTTGCGGAGCCCAGGTGACGCCACGCTCACGCAGATGTCGTAGCAGGCGTTGAACCGTCGAGCTCCATGCTCCGGCACCGCGCCGAACAGTGGCACCGACACGTGTTGCGCCCCCCATGTTGCCGCCGGGCAGCGCTTCCTCCTGCTCGCCGACCGCGTTCGCGCTGTGGTCATTCATGCCGACATCCTCAGCGTGTGGGTCCGGCAAAGCCACCACGTTCCCGAGGCGGGCTGGCGCGGGGGACCGAGGCCAGCGGAAACCGAATACTGGATTGTTGTTAACGATAATCCGATAATTACCTGGGACAAAGGGGACGATACGTACACGCACCATAATGACAGTTATGCTGCGTAAAGAATGAGGATGGTGTAGGTGGCCAAACGTGCCGCCCGTCGTGTCCCTACGGGACTTGATGGGTCACTTCAGTTGGCCACCCACAGAGGGTTGGCTCAATCGGGTCTCCGCATCGCCCTGCTCCTGATGCTTCAGACCGGGTTGCCATACCCGCCGGGTAGGACGCCGCAGTGTCGGCAGGCCCTTCCCGGCTGGGGGTTCTCGTCGCCGCAGACCAGGCATCGTCCGGCCGGGTCGCCCCCTGCGGCGTACGCATCGAGCACCCGCTCCACCACGATGGAGAGCTCCTCGGTGGGATGCTTCTGCGGATCGGGGCAGTAGGCGATGTCGTGGTGACCCCACGAGTCCCACGGATGCGGCGTCGTGGGGACTCGTCGGCCCTCCTGCTTCTGCAGTCGCCGCTGGGCCGCGAAGGCGACTGCCCTTGCCAGCACCAGAACGCGGGCTGTCTCGAGTTCACCGAGGGCCCGGACCAGCGACGGGGGATCGACCTCGATGTCGCCGGGGATGCGGTGCCGGGTCGCCAGGTGGTGCCAGGTGGCGTGGAAGCCGTACGGCGCGAAGTGGTAGAGACAGTCACGGAGATGCGACCGGCGCCGTCGAGGGCTGAGGCTGTCGTCACGCACCCGGCTGGCGGTCGCGGGGAAACTGGTCATCTCAGCACGATCGCTACGAGCGGCCGTACGCGGCGCGGGCCTGGGCTACCTCGGCGGCTTCGCGTTCACGCCAGCGGCGCTGGGCCTCCCGGTTGCAACTGCGACAGACCCGGCGGTACCGGCCGGTGGCCGGGTCGAGTTCGCGGTCGTGGCCGTTGCGGCACTGTGCCAACTGGTTGCGGCTGCGGCAGGCCTCGGCCCGGCTGAGCTGGCGCAGATGTGTCGGCTCGATGCAGTCGGCGACGCCGCAGGTCTGGTCGACGTCGAGGGCGGGGTCGTACCCGCCGACGAGGACGACGTACGCGGCGATGTGTGCCCACGCGCGACCGGCGACCTTCTGGTGCACCCCGCGTCGCCGGCCGTAACCTTCGATGACCAGGCAGCCGTTCTCGGTGCGGTGTGAGCGCTCCAGCAGGTGGGCGCGCAGCGACTCCTCGGTGTGGTAGCGGGACAGACCCTTCACGGCCGAGAGCACGGTGTCACCGTACCCACGTCGCGCAGCCTCGTCGAACGACGGCGGACACGCCGACGCGCCTGCTCGGCGAATGGTCGCGCTCCGGCCGTGCTGTCCGCACCCGAAGCTGCCGTAGCCTCGCCTGGTGGGTCTGCTGTTGGTGCTACGCGCTCCGCTGCCACGTCCGAAGAGCCTCCGTCGCGCGACCCGCGCGCAGCGGCGGGAACGCAAGCGCGCCGACGCCGACGAGTGGGCAGCGGCGCAGGAGCGCGGTTTGCTGCTCGACGTGCCGGTGGAGGAGTTGCTGCCGCTGCTGAACGCGGCCGGCGGTAACCGACTTCCGGTGTTGGGTCAGCTCCACCCGTGGTCGGACGGCGTACTCGTTCATGAGGATCTGCCGCAGCTCGCCGCTGACGTCGACCGCCTCGGGGCGGCGGCGGCCGACGACGCGGAACGTGGGCTGGTGGCGGCGCTGAAGGCGTTGTTGGCGCGGTGGCGTGACGAGCCCGGCCTGATGCTGCACTGGTACGGAGACTGACGGAGATGCGAAAGGTCGCACAGAACGAGCTGGCGTCACCGACATCCGTCGGGGTCGGTGACGCCGACGACCGTCTCAGGTGCGGATGCGGTAGTGCAGGGACGCCACACCGTTACTGAGTCGGCGGTTGCTCAGTAGTTCCAGCCCAACCCGGGTGGCGCTGGGCAGACCGGGCTTGCCTCCGCCGACGAGGATGGGGTGGATCAGCAGGTGGCACTCGTCGATCAGTCCGGCCTGGAATGCCTGCGCCGCGAGGTGCGCGCCGCCGATGGTGAGGTCACTGGTGGCCGATGCTTTCATGGCGCGTACCGAAGCGGGGTTGAAGCTCGTTTCGAGCCGGGTCCTGGCGGTCGAGGTCGCGTCCAGCGTGGTGGAGTAGACGACCTTGTCCGCTGTCTGCCAGACGTCGGCGAAGTCGGCGGTGAGCTTCGACTGTTCGGCCAGGGCGGGGTTGGTTTCCCAGAGGGACATCGCCTCGTACAGGCGTCGGCCGTAGAGGTAGGTGCCGATGGGCCGGAGCAGGTCGGTCATGAACGCGAGGTATTCGTCGTCGGGTGGGGTCCAGTCGAATCTGCCGTCTTCGTCCTCGATGTAACCGTCGAGGGACACGTTGGTCACATAGATCAGCTTGGCCATGGCGCTACACCTCGACATCGACGGCGACGGGATGGGCATTCCGCAGTGTGGCGTCCAGTTTGGAGAAGGCCTCGTCCCAGCCCTGGTTGGCGGGGCCAGCCACCCGCCCCGGGAGCCACTGACGGATCTCGAGGCGCGTTCGTCCATCGGCCTCGTCGTGGAACTCGACCCGCATCCGTGTCTCGTGCGGCTCAATGCCCTCCGGCAGCTGCCCGGTGACGTGCGCGACGCCGTCGAGCAGTTCGCCGTCCACGACATCGGTGAGGTCGATGCGGACCTCGACTCGAAGGCCGGGTTGGGTTGGGAAGACCTCGGTCCAGCGCTGGTGGCCGCCGGGCCGGATGTCGAACTCCATCTCGTCGCGGGGCAGTGAGTTGCCGATCGGTCCCCACCATGCGGCCAGGTGGTCGGGGTCGGTGAAGGCGCGGTAGACCAGCTCGCGTGGCGCGTCCACCACGCGTGAGATGACGATTGGCGGTTTGTCGCTGTCCATCAATTCTCCTTGTCGTGAGCCTTGCTCGGGGATTCCCGCTCGGGAAACGCCGGGCCGTGGGCCGTTCGGTCCGTTGGGCGGCCGGCTGCCTGCACGGCCGCGAGGTGGGCGTCGAGGCGGGTGAGGGACGTGTCCCAGAACCGCCGGTAGCGCTCGATCCACTCGGCCGCTTCGCGCAGCGGGGCGGCCTCGATGCGACTCATCCGCAACTTCCCCGACCGGGTGCGTGAGATGAGCCCGGCGCGCTCAAGCGCCTTGAGGTGCCGCGACACCGCCGGCATCGAGATCGGGAGGGGCGCGGTGAGCTCGGTGACCGTGGCGTCGCGGTCGGCCAGCTCGGCGAGGATCGCCCGTCGAGTCGGGTCGGCGAGGGCGGAGAACACCGCGCTGAGTTGATCGCTGCCTGACACCAGAGCCTCCAGTCACTTAACCAACACGTTAAATGTAGTGCCGGATGGACGCGTGTCAACACGCCGAGACATCGGGCGCGGACCATCGCGAGTACGGCGCATCGACCTGGCGCCCGGCGTCCGGTGGCGGTCATGGGGTGGCGGCGAAGGTCACCGAGCTGGTCCGGGTCAAGCCGGCGGGCCCGGCGTAGACCACCGGGTAGTCGCCGCCTACGCGCTTGCGCGCTAACCCCAGGGCGGCAGCCAGACCTCGATCTCGGGCGCCTGCACTCGCCGGGAGGCGAGGTAGTCGCGTAGTGCCCGCAGCCCGGGATGCGGGTTGTCGTCGCGCCAGATGAGTGACATGGGGTAGACCGGCGCCGGGTCGCGCACCGGTACGCGGCGCAGGTCGTAGCTGTCCGGCCACAGGTACCTGGTGCGTTCCCCGGCGAGGGTCGCCAGCTCCGCGGAGTCGGCGATCTCGGCCAGCAGGGCCTCGTTGCCGAAGACCGGCCCGACCAGATCGATGGTGAGACCGAAGGCGGCGGCCAGTTCGTCGTAGTAGGCGGCCCATTCGGTGCCGGGGGCCATGCCGGGCATCCAGATGCGGTGCTCGGCGAGTTGTGTGGGCGTGACGGTGCGGGCGTTGGCGAGCGCGTGGCGGGGGCCGACGAGCAATTCGTGGTGTTCGTCGATCACCCGCGTGGTTCTGATCGCGGCAGGAAGGTGACGCGCGGCGACGGTGACGGCATGGAAGGTGGCGTCGACAGTCCCCGCCTCGACGGCGGCCATCGCGGCGTGGACGTCGGCGTCGAGGGTGACGACGTCCAGCTCGATGCGGGGATGGGCGCGGTGGAAGTCCTGCAACAGCACCGCTGGTGCGATCCGTCGGCTGTGCACGTCGACGCGCAGTGCCCGCCGGTTGGGGCGTACGGAGGCGTCGGCGCGCGCCTCGGCTCGCAGCAGTTCACGGGCGTGCGGCAGGAAGGTCTGGCCGTCGACTGTGAGGTGGGTGCCGCGCGCCGTGCGGGTGAACAGCCGTACCCCGAGGTCTTTCTCCAGAGCGGCGATGCGCTTGGAGACGGCCTGCTGGGTGATCGACAGTGTCACGGCGGCGTCCTGGAACTGGCCGGCGTCGACGGCGGCGACGAAGGTGCGGACGGCGTCGAGATTCACCTGACAAACCCTACTGACACAACCTTCGGTTGTGCGGCACCGCTCATCCGGTTGTTTGATCCATGGTCGCCCGCCTTGCTTTGATCCTGACGGTCAACGCTGAGTTGTCGGGAGCGGGAGGGGTGGGCTTGTCCACGAGACGATCCCTGGGGCGGCGGTTCGGCTGGTTGTGGGCGTCGTACGCGGTCAGCGCCTACGGTTCCGGGCTGGGCTTCGGGGCGTTGACGTTGATCGCCGTTCTGGTGTTGCAGGCCAGCCCCGCCCAGGTCTCGGTGTTGGCCGCGCTGGGGCCGGCGGTGGGCGCGCTGCTCGCGTTGCCACTCGGGCCGTGGGTGGAGTTCCACCGCAAGCGGCGGGTGATGATCGCGATGGACCTGGCCCGGTTCGCGGTCCTGCTGACGATCCCCGTCGCGTACGCGCTGGGCCGGCTCAGCTTCGGGCAGTTGCTTGTCGTCTCGGCCGTGGTCGCCACCGCCAAGATCGCCTTCAACGCGGCCAGCGGCGCCTTCCTCAAGGCCCTCGTGCGGCCGGACGACCTGCTGACGGCGAACGCGCGGTTCGAGTCGACGACCTGGAGCTCGATCGCGCTCGGGCCACCCCTGGGCGGCGCGGCGGTCGGCTTGTTCGGGCCGGTGGTCACCGTCGTGGCCGATGCGCTCAGTTATCTGCTCTCCGCGCTGGGCCTCACCGCCATTCGCGACCCCGAAGACCGCCCCCGGCGCACCGGCGCAGGCCGGGTACGGGCCGGTGAGCTGCTCGACGGCTGGCGGCATCTGCTGACCCACCCCGGTCTGCGGGCGCTCTACCTCAACCAGTTGCTGGTCGCTGGGCTGATCATGGCAACCGAGCCGCTGCTGGCCGTGCTCCTGCTCGGCGAGTTGGGCTTTCCGCCGTGGCAGTACGGCCTCGCCTTCGCCGTGCCCTGCGTCGGTGGCCTCATCGGGTCCCGCCTGGCCCGTCGGGTGGTGGCACGCTACGGCCACCATCGGATCATCCGCACCGTGGGCACGCTGCGCGCGCTCTGGCTGATCGGCCTCGCCTTCGTCCAGCCCGGCGTCGTCGGTCTCGCCACTGTTATCACCGTCGAGTTCGCGATCATCATCAGCATGAGTCTCTACAACCCGGTGCTCGCCACCTACCGCCTTCAACAGACTCCGAGGGATCGCATCGTCCGTACCCTGTCGGCCTGGTCGATCGGCAGCAGCGCGACCATCGCGTCCCTCAGCGCGCTCGGTGGGCTGCTCGCGCAGGCCACCAGCGCCCGCACGGCGATCGCGGTCGCCGGGCTGGTGATCCTCGCGAGCCCGCTGCTGCTGCCCCGCCGTCCGGACGCCGATCGGCCTGCACCGCAGCGCTCCGCGCGGGTCTCTACGATCGCGTGATGTTCCAGCCGACCTACCCGATCCGCACCGCACGGCTCGTCCTGCGCCCGGTCACGGTCGACGACCTCGACGACGTGTACGCGTTTCAGCACCGACCCGACGTGGTGCGCTGGATGCTCGGGGCGGGGCCGCGTACCCGTGAACAGTCCCTGGCGTCGGTGCTCGCCATGGCGGGCGAGGACGCGTGGCGCGCGGAGGGTGACTGCCTGACGGTGGCCGCGGTCACCGACGCCGGGGTGATCGGACTCGTGGAGCTGGTGTGGCGCAGCCAGCTCGACCGTACCGCCGAACTCGGGTTCGTCTTCCACCCCGACCACGGCGGTCGCGGGTTGGCCACGGAGTCCGCCACAGCGTTGCTGGCCTGGGGGTTTACCGAGTTCGGGCTGCACCGGGTCTACGGCCGGTGCCACGCCCGCAACGCCGCGTCGGCCCGGATGATGGCGCGACTCGGCATGCGGCAGGAGGCCCACCATGTCGAGAGTTACCTGTTCCGGGGGGAGTGGGCCGACCGGCTCGTCTTCGCGATCCTCGCGCACGAGTGGCGGGCCGCGACCGGCACGTCACAGGGTGGGATACGCCGGTAACCGGCCTTGCCCCGTACCCGCGCGTCGCGGCGGCGGTCGATCGCCGCCGCGAGACGCGGGGTGTGTGCCTGCTCAGGCCTGGCGGCCGAGCCACTCCCGGTAGGCGGTGGGCGCGATGACGGCGTCGTCGCCTGCGATGAGGACATCGCCGGACATGGCGGCGAACATGCCGGCGGTGTTGTCGGTGGTGACGGTGCGCTGGTCACCGCGGGCGGCGAGCGTGATCCGCCCCAGCTCGTCGAGGGCGAAGACGTCGGGCCCGGCGACGTTGCGGATGCCCTGCAGCGGCGCGCCCATGCTGACCTCGGCGACGGCCTGCGCCACGTCGGCGGCGGCCATCGGCTGCACCGGGGTGCTGGGCAGACGGACTGTGGTGTCGTCAGCCGTCCAGGACAGGATCGACTCCACGAACTCGAAGAACTGGGTGGCGCGGACGATCGAGTACGGAATCGGACCGGCCGTGAGGATCTCCTCCTGGAGGCTCTTGGCGCGGTAGTAGTCCAGGTCGGGCACCTGGTCGACGCCGACGATGGAGAGGATCACCGCGTGGCCGACGCCGGCGTGAGCGGCGGCGGCCAGCAGGTTGTCCATGGTCGTCTGGAAGAAGGCGGGCGAGGCCTCGTCGAAGGTCGGCGAGTTCGTCAGGTTGACGACGACCTGGGCGCCGGCGAGCCCGTCGGACAGGCCCTGCCCGGTGAGCAGGTCCACCCCGGTGGACGGCGAGAGCGGCACCGCCTCGTGCCCCGCGGCCTTCAGGATCTTGACGACCTGCGACCCGATGAGGCCGGTCCCGCCCAGTACGGCGATCTTCATGCCTGTGCACCTTCCCGTGGGTGTGTGGTCCGACCGCTGAGGTTCAGCCGATACTCGGACCTCTCTTGTCCGAGAACTATACTCGGACACAACGAGTCCGAGTAACGGGGTGACTAGGGTGACGTCATGAGGATGTCCGGCGGGGTCGAGTGGGCGCTGCACTGCTGCGTGGTGCTCACCGCCAGCCACACGCCCGTTCCGGCGGCCAAGCTCGCGGAACTGCACGACGTCTCCAGCAGCTACCTCGCCAAGCAGCTCCAGGCGCTCGCCCGCGCCGGCCTGATCCACTCGGTGCAGGGCAAGTCGGGCGGCTACGTACTGACCCGCGCGCCGGAGAGCATCACACTGCTCGACGTGGTCCGGGCCGTCGACGGACCCGGCCCGACCTTCGTCTGCACCGAGATCCGCCAGCGCGGCCCGTTCGCGACGCCGGCCGACGCCTGCGCCACGCCGTGTCCGGTGGCCCGCGCCATGTGGGCGGCCGAGGACGCGTGGCGCCAGGCGCTCGCCGCGGTCACGATCGCCGATCTCGCCCGCGACGTCGACGCCACCTCCGGCCCCGAGGCCCTGGTCGGCATCCAGGCCTGGCTTACCGGCGGGGCCAGCTGACACTGGCTGACCAGCCAAGCCGGTGGTGCGCTGTCAGCCGGTGTGGCGTACCTCGGTGTCCCAGATCTGGGCCCACGGACGCCGCAGCCCCCGGCACACGTGGATCGGGCCGCCGTTCTCGTCGTTCTCCACCTCGACCCGCTGGTCCACCCGCCCAGCGAGGGCGCACTGCTCGAACCAGGTGTCGAGCTGGTCGGGGCGCTCCCAGCCGACGGCGATGACCACGTCCGCGTCGGCGGGCGGCCGACCGAAGTCGACCATGCTGTTGTGCCCGGAGTACGCCCGCGGCAGACCACGGGCCGGCCCGTAGCGGGCCACAGCGCCGGCCTCGCCGTAGTTGCCGGTGAGAACGACCGCCCGCGAACGTTCCTGCGGCGGCAGTCCCCGATGGACGGCGGCGAGGGAATCGGCGAACTCCGGCCAACCGATCGTCTCGCCGGCGTCGTAGTTGACGTCGACCACGAACCCGGGCAACCGGTCGGCCGGCAGCACCGGCAGCAGCAGCACGACGTTGGGCAGCAGGAACGGCACCACGCCCAGCGTGAGCAACCCCCGACGCCACCAGAACGACCCGCGCGAGGCCCACGCCACCGCGACCAGCGCCCCGGCGGCGGTGAGGACCAGCAACAGAGGCGCGTCGTAGTAACCCTTGCCGCCGGCGATCAGCACGATGCCGACCACCACCAGCCAGGCCCAGCCCACCGCCCGGTAGGCCCGCCACGCCGGTCGGCGTAGCAGCGCGACGAGGCCGGCGATCCAGATCGGTACGGCGTACGGGCTGATGATGACGAACTGGAGGGTCAGCGCGTCGAGCCGACCACTGTAGGAGCTGTCACCGTCGGAGATGGACGCGGCCACACCGAGCTGCGGAAAGCCGTGCGACGCCTGCCAGATCAGGTTCGGTGCGGCCAGCAGCACGGTGATCCCGGCGGCGGCGAGCACCCACCTGTCGCGCAGCAGCCGGCGTGGCCCGGCGATGAGCACCCCGGCGACCAGACCGACGGCCAGCAGCGCCGGCAGCAGCTTGCTGAGCATGCCCACACCGAGCGCCAGCCCGATGCCCAGAGCCCAGCGGCTGTCACCGGTGCGCAGCAACCGCACCGCACACCACGCCGCCACCAACCAGACCAGCAGGTCGACGGTGGTGGTGCTGAGCAGGTGACCACTGGCGAGCACGATCCCGGAGAGCGCGGCGAGCACCGCCGCGAAGAGCTGCCCGCCCCGGCCGGCGCCCAGCTCGCAGGCGATAGCGGCGACCAGCAGCACCGCGCCGCCGGCCAGCACCGCCGACGGGGTACGCAGCACCACCAGGTTGCCCGGGGCGATCATGTCGAGCAGCCGGGCCAGCACCGGGACCAGGGGCCCCTGATCGACGTAGCCCCAGTCGAGGTGCCGACCGGCGAGCAGGAAGTACAGCTCGTCGCGGTGATAGCCGTAACGGCCCGCGAGCAGCAGCAGCGTCACGGTGGTGGCGGCGGCCACCAGCCATGGGCCACGGGTACGAACGCCGGGCTGCGGCGGTCGTCCCGACGGCGGCGACTGGGTCGGCCGCTCAGGTCGGTCGATATCGATCGCGGGCTCGCTCACCCGCTCATGATGACCCTCGCGGCGGCCGCGTGGGTGCCCCTACCAGCGTTCGGCACGGTCCCGAATGCAGGTGGTCGAGGCGGGTGCGAAGATCAGCTTTGTCACTCGGACCGAAAGGACGATATGCGCTATCGCACTCTGGGCAACACCGGCACCCTGGTGTCCACCCTGTGTCTGGGCACGATGACCTTCGGCGCGGAGACCGACGAGGCCGGCAGCTTCGCCCAACTGGACCGGTTCGTCGAGGCTGGCGGCACCTTCATCGACACCGCCGACGTCTACTCCACAGGTGTCTCCGAGGACATCATCGGGCGCTGGCTGCGCAGCCGACCCGACCTGCGTGACCGCCTGGTGATCGCCACCAAGGGGCGGTTCCCGATGGGCCCGGGGACCAACGACGCCGGCCTGTCCCGGGTGCACCTCACCCGCGCCCTGGACGCCAGCCTGCGCCGGCTCGGCGTAGACGCCATCGACCTGTACCAGGCGCACGCCTGGGATCCGCTGACCCCGCTGCCCGAGACGCTGCGGTTCTTCGACGACGCGGTCAGCGCCGGCAAGATCCGCTACGCGGGGGTCAGCAACTTCACCGGCTGGCAGTTGCAGAAGGCCGCCCTGCTCACCCAGCACCTCAACCTCACCCCGATCGTGACCCTGCAACCCCAGTACAACCTGCTGGCCCGGGAGATCGAGTTCGAGTTGGTGCCGGTCTGCGAGAACGAGGGCATCGGCATCCTGCCCTGGTCACCGCTGGGGGGCGGGTGGCTGACCGGCAAGTACCAGCGCGACAGCACGCCCACCGGCGCGACCCGGCTCGGCGAGAACCCGCAGCGTGGCGTCGAGGCGTACGCGGGTCGCAACGCCGAGGAACGCACCTGGCGGGTGCTCGACGCGGTCCGCCAGATCGCCGGGGACCGCGAGGTGTCCATGTCGGCGGTGTCGCTGGCCTGGCTGGCGGCCCGACCGGCGGTCACCTCGGTGATCCTCGGCGCGCGGACCACCGAGCAGCTCGACGACAACCTGACCGCCGCCGACCTGGTCCTCGACGCCGATCAGATGCGGCTGCTGGACGAGGCGAGCGCCCCGCTGGTGGGCGACTACCCGTACGGCGCGGCCGGGGTGCGCCAGCGCGCCCGTGACCTGCCGGCCGGGTCATGACCTCGTTCCCCAAGCCCACCGACCCGGCCGGCAGCCGCACCGAGGTCTTCCTGCGTTACCTGGACTACTTCCGCGAGTCCACTGTGGCCAAGGTGTCGGCGCTGGCCGAGCCGGAGCTGCGGCGCAGCCGGCTGCCGTCCGGGTGGACGCCACTGGAACTGCTCACCCACCTGCGCCACGTCGAGCTGCGCTGGATCGAGTGGGGTTTCCAGGGCCGGGACGTCGCCGAGCCGTGGGGCGACCGCCGCGACGACCGCTGGTACGTCGCCCCCGACGAGACCCGCGCGGAACTGGTGGCGGCGCTGCGGGCGCAGGGCGCGCACACCACGGCAGTGGTGACGGCACACGACCTGGCCGAGGTCGGCGCGCCGGGCCCGCGGTGGAACGGCGCGGACCCGGCTTCGCTGGAGCGGGTGCTGTTCCACCTGGTGCAGGAGTACGCCCGCCACCTGGGCCACCTCGACGTGGTCGCCGAAATCGCGGGCGGCCCGACCGGCGAGTGAGACCGTCGGCCCGATGATGGCCTGATGTCGCTGCTCGGCGCTTCGTTCGTGAACGGGTGGGCGTGACTTCTGAGCCCGGGCCGAACGGTTTGTCGGGCAGCGGCACCAGATCTTGGACAGTTTCCGTTACGTCCTAACGGAAACTGTCCAAGATCTGCACCGAGCAGCGGGACCGGTGTCGTCGTGCGGGCGGAGACAGTTGACGGTTGGACGGCCGCCAGCGGATGATCCAGCGATGTGTCGCTCGGGTCAGCGAGCCGGGACGCTGGATCTGACGGGCAACACGATCGCCGTCATGCGGTGGCTTCAGGAGAGCGGATTCCATGAAGTTTCTTCTCACGTCGTCGGGCATCTGCAACCCGAGCATCGCCGACGCGCTCGTCGACCTGCTGGGCAAGCCGATCGCCGAGGCCACGGCCCTGTTCATCCCCACCGCTGTCTACCCCTTCCCCGGCGGCGCCGGGAGAGCCTGGAAGGCGATCCACGGCCATGACTCGATCCCGCTGACGCAGCTCGGTTGGAAATCCCTGGGGATCTTGGAGCTCACCGCGCTGCCGACCATTCGAGAAGAGAACTGGGTCCCCGCGGTCCGGGAGGCCGATGCCCTCCTCGTCTGGGGCGGCGATGTGCTGTACCTGACCCACTGGCTGCGCCAGTCGGGCCTGGCTGACCTCCTGCCGTCGCTCAGTGACACCGTCTATGTGGGGGTCAGCGCCGGCAGCATCGCCGTCACCCCGTACAACTGCGACGCCGAATTCGACAGTCAGTTCGTCCCCGACGGCAGCGACATGGCGCAGGGCGCCGACCGGGCGCTGGGGCTGGTGGATTTCACGCTCTACCCCCACCTCAACCATCCGGACATGGAGGACACCGAGCTGTCCACCATCCAGAAGTGGGCGTCCGGAATCCCGGTCCCGACCTACGCCATCGACGACAACACCGCCATCACGGTGGTCGATGGCACAGTTGACGTCATCTCCGAAGGCGACTGGAAACTGATCAACCCCTGACCGGGCGTGGTCTCCGAACTCGCCGGCAGCCCGCCCGGAGAGTGAGGCCGCCGGCTCGATAATGGGCGAATGCCGCTGCTCGTCGCACCCGCCCTGCCCGCCGGTAGCCTCGCCGCCCAGGAGCAACCCCACCTTCCGGTACGCCCCGGCCTGGCGCTGCGGCCGTGGCATGACCACGACGCCCCGGCCGTCCGGGCTGCCTTCGACTGTCCGGTGATCCAGCGATGGCACGTGCGCCGCCTCGACAGCGACGACGAGGCGCGATCGTGGACAGCGCAGTGGGCCGGCCGTTGGCGCGACGAGAGCGCCGCCAGTTGGGCGGTCGTCGACGCCGACGACCGGCCCGTCGGTCAGGTGGGGTTGCGCGACGTGCTGCTGACCGAGGCGTCCGCGCAGGTGTCGTACTGGGTGGTGCCCGCCGCGCGCGGTCGGGGCATCGCCACCGGGGCGCTGCTCGCCATGACCCGGTGGGCCTTCACCCGCGGCGGGTTTCACCGGCTGGCGCTGGAGCACTCGACCGGCAACGCGGCGTCCTGCCGGGTGGCCGCGCGCACCGGGTTCACCGAGGAGGGCGTGGCGCGCGGGTCGGTGCGTCACGCCGACGGCTGGCACGACATGCACCGGCACGCACGGTTGGTGACCTCGATGACGGCCGGCCGTCAGTAGGGGCAGGTGCGCTTGTCGCGCACCATCTGCGCGTACTCGGCGCCGGTGATGCGCAGCCGGTCGGTGGTGCTGCCGTCCTTGGCCCGACAGCCGTTGAGCGGGTTGAGGTAGATCGAGGCGTAGGCCGCGTCGTCCGCGCGCCCGGTCACCTCGAACGGCTTGTCGCCGGGCGCTGACACCACCATCGTCTGACGTCGTCCGTCGGCGAGGTAGTCCAGCTCCAGTCGCCATCGGCAGTGCTGCTTGGCGCTGAGCGCTCGTACCTGGATGACGTTCTTCTCCCCCCTGGGCAAGGTGATCTTGTTCGTGGCGAAGAACGGGGCACCGGCATCCTCGCCACCCGGATCCTCGATGAGCATCCGGGGATTCGCTTGATCCACGTGTGTCACCAGGACGAGCTTCTCGGAGGCGCCCTGGGATTCGTTGGGATCCCGGACCCCGGTGAGCGGGGGGCGGCAGGGTTCGACGAGGACGGGCCGGAGGTCGACGGCCTCCACTGCCTCGTCCCGGGTGCCGACGAGGGTGATCTCCCAGGTGCTCCGTCCGATGTCGACCGCGCCGGCCTCGACGGTCGGATCGGCCGGCCGCTCGGCGTCCAGACGGGCCAGGTCGGCGTCGGCGGGGTAGACGTAGTCGAGCGCACCCTCGTCCGGGTAGGGGACGTGCTTGACGTCCAGGACGACGAGTGGCCCCCGGCCGGCCAGCTCCTCGGCCAGCTCGTTCGCGGGCTTCCACTGGTTGAACATGCCGAGGAGAACGGCACCGAGCCAGGCGCCGACGGCACCGATCACGATCGTCAGCAGCCAGGTGACGGGGCGTTTCCACCAGGCGACGGGTGCCGGCGCGGGGGCCCTACGGCGACGCGGACGCTTGTTACGTGGACTCATGGACCGGAGTCTCCTGCGTTTCGGTGGACGTACCAGTAAATGGGTCGGCGGACGTGTCGGTGTCGAGGAGCCGGCGGGCCAGCAGCACGGGCAGCGCCACGAGCCAACCCCACGCCGCGCCGAAACGCAGCGCGGCGGTCAGTTGCAGGCCCAGGGACTCCCAGGGCGCGCAGCCGGTCGGGGAGTCCGACACCGCGCAGTCGACCAGGACGTCGGACGTCGCGGTCAGCGCGGACGCCGCGATCATGGCACCCCAGCAAACGACGACGAGCCCGAGGCGATGCCCGGAGTTCGGCAGGCCGGCGAGCAGCACCCAGAGCAGGAGCCAGAGCACCAACAGCAGGGCGACGGCGAGCACCGACCTGTGTACCCACTCGTCCATCGACAGGGGATTCGGCTCGATCTCGTGAGTCAGTCGGTACTCCACGTCATCGTGTGCGCGTGGCGGCGGGGACAGGGCGGGGCGGTACAGGAACACCCTGAGCAGCGCCACGAATCCTCTCCCGGTGTAGCTGTCCCAGACCGCCTGGGTGCCGTTGACCAGCATGAGCACCAGCACCGGAAGGACACCGGACAGGGCAAGGTTCGCGCTGCGTCCCCGCACGTCGCCGATCAGCGGAACCCAGGCCGCCGGATCGGCGTCGTCAAGCGATTCCTGAGCCGCGTCGTCGAGCGCGTCCTGAGCCTCGTCGTCGCCTTCGTCGGTGGCCTCGTGCAGCTTGTCCAGCAGCAGTCTCGCCAGGCTGGTGCAACCCACCAGGGATGCGTTCATGCCCGCGAACAGGCAGCCGAAGAAGAGGGCGTCGGACGTCCAGCCCGTCAGCGTCAGGTGCGCGCTGGCGAGAAGCGTGGAGTGGTCCAGTGCCTCGTTGGCGTACCAGCCGGTGGGGGCGGAGTGGACACGGAACACCAAGGTGGCCCACCACAGCAGGTCCCCGACCGCCGTGGCGGTGAGGGCGGCGGCCGCGCCGGTCATCGCCGCGACGAAGGGGTGCGTCCGTCGGGTGACCAGGGCGCAGGCCAGGTACGTCGACACCCCGATCAGCAGGATCACGACCCAACGGATCAGCGGCGTCACCGCGTCCATCATGGGAGCGGTCGTGGGGTCGAGGGGGGCGAAGAAGACGTACCCCTTCGCGACGAGGGTCGGGAAGTCAACGGCGGTCCGCGTGACGGTGATCGGCCCCGCCATCGAGCGGACCTTGAGGGTGACGCTCAGGTAGATCAGGGTGGCGGCCACCGCGGCGAGCACGGCCACGGCGATCCTGAACGGGCGGCTCATCTGGCCGGCCTCATCCCGGGGCGGGTCGTCACGCCGTCAGTCTCCCGCATCGCGCTGCCTCGCACAGACCCGTGCGTGCCCCGCTCGGCGGTGGCTGAGGCCGGGTCAGCGGGTTTCCGCCCAGCCGACGAAACGCGGCGTCAGGTCGGGCAGCGTGACGTCCGGGTTGAGCTTGGTGAGATCGGCGGTGGCTTCCTCCTGGACCTTCGCCAGGTGGATCAACAGGCCCGGTCGGTCCTCGCGATACTCGCCGAGCAGGCGTAGCTTCGCGGCCGAGCACGGCCAGAGGATGCCGCAGACCGGGCAGCGCCAGGACGGCCGCAGCGGCGTGTGCTTCGGTCGCTCGTGCATCAGCCGACCCCCACTGTCACGCGGCGCCGGGCCGGTGTGGACGGATCGGCGTGGACCTGCACACCGTGGCGCATCACGAACAGCTCGCGCCGTGCGACCGCTTCGCCTTTCCTGCTCAGCTCGTACGCGTCGAGCCAGAGCCAACCGTCGTAGGTGTACCGGTCGGGCAGTTCGCGGATGACCCGCACGACGATCGGTTTGCTGAATTGGACGCTCGCGGCGGTGGTCAACAGGACCACGTCGCCGGCTCTGAGAGCACCCCGTACCTCGTTTCGCACAGCTTCTCCTTCTCGTGGCAGCACCGTCTACACCGCACTTTGCCGGGGGTTGCTGGACAAACACACAGCGTTACGTAACCTCTTCATCGCAGCGGATTTGTTCCAGGGGAGGGACGGCATGAACCACGCCTTTGTCGCAGCGCTGGCCGCGGCGGGTCACACCGCCGAGAGCCTGGCCGGTCAGCTCGGCGTGCACCCGAAGACCGTCGCCAGGTGGGCAAACCCGGGGCACATTCCCCAGAGCCGACACCGTGCGACAGTGGCGGGGCTGCTGGCAAAGGACGCCGACGCGCTGTGGCCGGACGTGGTCCGTCGCCGCGAGCCGGTGTGGTTCCGGCCGTGGGTCGACCTGGAACGCGAGGCAGTGACGCTGCGATCGTTCGAGCTGACGTGGGTGCCCGGGCTGCTGCAGACCGAGGCGTACGCCCGGGCGACCCTGGCCGGTGGGGTGCTGACACCGGAGGCGGTCGCCGAGTTCGCCGAGGCGCGCATCCACCGGCAGGCGATCCTCGGCCGCAGCGGCGGACCGTTGCTGATCGCCGTGCTCGACGAGGGGGTGCTGCGGCGGCGCGTCGGCGACGACCGCGCGTTGATGGCGACGCAACTGGCGCGCCTGCTCGCGCACGCCGAGACGGGCACCATCCAGCTCCACATCATTCCGGCGGACGCGCCCAGCTATCCGGGGCTCGACGGACCGTTCACCATCGCCGACATGCCGGACGGGTCGCGGGTCGCGCACGTCGACAGCGCGGCACGGGCGCAGATCCTCGACCAAACGTCGGATCTTGTTAGCCTGGAGCGGCGGTGGGAACGTATTCGCGGCGAGGCCCTGCCCCGAGGGCGTTCGTTGGAACTTCTCAGAGAAGCGGCAGCATCATGGACATGACCGGTGCGCAGTGGCGGAAGAGCACGAAGAGCGGCGGCAACGGTGGCAACTGTGTCGAGGTTGCCGACAACCTTCCGGGCGTGGTCCTGGTTCGTGACACGAAGGACCGCGACGGCGGCACGCTGACCTTCAGCCCGCAGTCGTGGCGTGGCTTCGTCGCGATGACCCGCGACGCCGGCTGACCGACCACATCGCACGGAGGCTCCCGGCCCGTGCCGGGAGCCTCCGTCGTGGGTGGGCCGGACGTCGGCCGTCGCGCACCGACGATCAATGGGATCACCGAACAACGGTGGGTTCGGCCGGTTGCGGTTGCGGAGTCGTCGGCCAGGTGAGTCGGCGTACGCCGGGAACGAGCGCGGTGCCGGCGCAGGAGGCGAGGACCAGCAAGCCCGCGACGGCCAGCGGGACGGGTGCGCCGAACGCGTCGGCGGCCAACGGCGCCAGCGCGTAGCCCAGCGGCATGGCGCCCAGCGAGACCAGCCAGTCGTACGAGGTCACCCGCGCCAGCACCTCTGGCGGGAAGTGGTGCTGCACGACGGTCTCCCACACCGGGTTGAGGTAGCCGAGGGCGGTCAGCGCCACCGCGTAGGCGACGATCACCGCGGGGGCGGGCGCGGCGACGGCGAGCAGGAACAGTGGCGCGGCGTAGCAGGCCAGCCCGAGGTTGGCCAGCAGCACCGGCCGGTGCAGCCGGACCCGCCCGGCCAGCAGCGAGCCGGTGAGCATCCCGATCGCGCCGGCCTGCAACAGCAGCACCCAGGTCGTCTCGCCACCCAGGCGGTCGATGGCGACGGCCGGCCCGAGGGTCATCAGCACGGCGGCGGCGCCGTTCCACACACCGTGCCCGAGCAGGCTGGTCCAGAACCAGTCGCGGGCGCGTACCTCGCCGAAGCCGTGCCGCAGGTCGGCGAGGACGGAACGGCGGGGCACCGGCACGTGGCGGACCCGCACCAACGCGAGGAGCGCGGCGCTGAGCGCGAACGACACGCCGTCCAGGATGAACGCCCAGCCGGGTCCGGCGGCCCAGATCAGCGCGCCGGCCAGGGCCGGGCCGGCGAGGCGGCTGGTGTTGGCGGTGATTCCCATCAGGGCGTTGGCCCGCTGCCTGTTCGCCGGTTCGACGGTGCCGGCGACCAGCGGAGACGCGGTCGGGATGGCGAACGCCGAGGCGGTGCCGCCGAGCGCGGACGCCACCACCACTGTGGTCAGTGACGGGTCGCCGCCGAGCAGCTCCACGCCGACCGCGAGCTGCGTGGCGCAGCGGACCAGGTCGGCCAGGAGGGCGACCCGGCGGGCGTCGAACCGGTCGGCCACCACCCCGCCGAACGGCAACAGGACCAGCCGGGGAATGACCGCCGCGGCGAGGACGACGGCGAGCGCGCCGGTGGAGCCGGTGGCTCGCAGCACTGCCAGTGCCAACGCGGCGGGCACCACCGCGTCGCCGAGCGCGGAGATGGTGCGACCCAGGAACAGCAGCCGGAAGGAGTGGTCGCGCAGTGGGTGAGCCATTGCCACAACATACTTCGACATCGAATATTTCGGCAATGAATATTTTGACGCTGAGGTAAGCTGGCACGGTGACCACCACTCCGGACGCCGTCGACCGGCACATCGAGCGCTGGCTGCCCGTGGTGCCCGACCTCGACGCGGACGTCGAGGGGGCGGTGACCAGAATGATCCGACTGACCCGGCACCTGCGGGCCGTCAAGGAGCGCGTCCTGGTCGACCTCGACCTGCCGGCCCACGAGTACGACACCCTGCACGCCCTGGCCGGCCGCGGTGGCCGAGCCGCGCCCTCGGACCTTGCCGCGGACCTCACGATGGCCCCCGCCTCGATCACCGCGCGGGTGGACGCGCTGCTGCGGCGGGGCTTCGTCCACCGGATTCCGTCGACAGTCGACCGTCGACGCGTCGACGTGGAGCTCACCGAGGCGGGTCAGGCCGCGTGGCGCGGGGCGATGGAGGTCCAGGGCGCCGAGGAGCACCGCCTGCTCGGCGCGCTCACCGCTACCGAACGGCGACACCTCTCCGACCTGCTGCGCCGGGTGCTGCTCGTCGCCGAACAGCCACAGAGCACGCCGCAGACCGACTGAGCGAGGCCGAAAATCGCCTGGCGGCCCGGGTACCGCTGATGCAAGGGTGACCGGCGTGACTGCGCATGTGCTGGCCGGGGCCCTGGCCGACGACGGACGGCGACGGATCTTCGCGACGATCGTGCTGGGTGCGACAAGCGCGACCGAGGTCGCCGAGCGGACCGGCCTGCCGGCGCGGGTGGTGCTCACCGGGGTCCGCCGGCTCACCGACGCGGGCCTCGTCACGGGTGCGGACGGCACGCTCGCGGCCGACGAGGCGTCGCTGCGGGCCACCGCGCGCGACAGCGGCCCGGCCGACGACGCCGAACCCGGCGTCGACCCGGTGCTGCGGACCTTCCTGCGCGCGGGCGTCCTGGTGAGTCTGCCGGCGCAGCGCGCTCGGCGGCGGGTCCTGCTGGCGCACATCGCCGAGCAGTCGTTCGAGCCGGGCACCCGCTATCCGGAGCGGGCCGTCGACGACGCGCTCAAGCCGTGGTGCGCCGCAGGCGGGTCGGATCACGCGACGCTGCGCCGGTATCTGATCGACGAGCAGTTGCTCACCCGCGAACATGGCATCTACCAGCGGCTATGAATGCCGCCGCGCGAACGGTCTGGCTGCGGAGGATCTTGCTAGCCTCGGCGCATGACCTCCTGCACGCCCTCCGATGGCCCGCCAGACCTGTTGTTCCTGCTCTCCTGGGCGAGTCACGCGTTGCAGACCGAACACGCCGCCGGGCTGGCCGAGCTGGGCATCTCGCCGCGGGCGCACTACGTGCTGGCGCAGGCCCACACCGGTGAGCTGACCCAGCGGGAGATCGGCGAGCGGTGCGGTGTGGACAAGACCACGATGGTGGTGACGCTCGACCAGCTGGAGCGGGCCGGGTTGGCCGAGCGGCGTCCGGTGCCGACGGACCGACGGGCCCGGATGGTCGCTGTGACGCCGGCGGGGGAGCAGGTGCTGCGGCAGGCGCAGCAGGTGGTCCGGCGCATCCAGGACGACCTGCTGGCAACCCTGCCCGAGCAGGACCGGGAGGTGTTCCTGCGGGCTCTCCTCGGGCTGGTCAGCGGACCACTGGCCAACACCTCCCCGTACGCGCCGGGAGCCCGCTCCGGCTGTTAGTTCCGACAAAGATAGTTCCGAACAAGACTATCTGTTACGGTCGTACTCGTTCGTTTCCCCTGAACGAGGAGCCGTCATGAGCGCTGCCACCGTCACGACCCCCACCCCCTCGCCACTGCGCCGCCGCGCCCTCGGCGTCGCCGCCGCCGTCGTGGCCCCCCTGACCGTCTGGGCGATCGGCGCGCTGGCCGGAGTCGACTACACGGTCGAGAGCCCGGGCCAGCCCGCCACTGTGATCGGGGCTGGCGCGATCGTCATGATCGCCCTGGGAGCCGCCCTGCTCGGCTGGGCGGCGCTGGCGCTGCTGGAACGGTTCGCCAGCCGGGTCGCGCGACCGGTCTGGATCTCGCTGGCGATCGTCGTGACGGTGCTGTCCTTCGTCCCCGTGCTCAGCGTCGAGGCCACCGGCGGCGCCAAGCTGGCCCTCGGCGCGACGCACGTGGCGGTGGCGGTCGCGTTGATCGCCCTGCTGCCCCGCCCCCGCCGGTAGGCGTCGCGACATCGCCGACGCCCGTCCGGCGGCCCCCGGGATCGGCGAGCCGTCGACACCGGACGCGTGACCGGATAAAGCCGTTGACCGGGCGGTGATGATCAACAGGTGACCATCACCGCCCGGCCCACCTGGACGACCAACACCAGCCGGCCCGACCACCCCGACGCGGTGCTGCTGCTGCGCGAGTACATGACCGAGATGGTGGTTCGCTACCACCGTCGCCCGGCCCTGCCCGGTGAGGTCGACGCGGCGCTGGTCGAGTTACCCAGCGACGACCTGACCGCGCCGAGCGGGCTGCTCCTGCTCGCCCACCACGGCACCGAACTGGCCGGCTGCGCCGGGCTGCGCTGGCAACCCGGCTGGGCCGAGCTGACCCGGGTGTTCATCCGCTCCGAGCACCGTGGCACCGGTGGGGGAGCCGCGCTGCTGGCCGCCGTCGAGGAGCAGGCCCGCGCGGCCGGGGCGGGCCGGATCCGGCTCGACACCCGCCACGACCTGGTCGAGGCTCGCGCCCTGTACGCCCGGCACGGCTACGCCGAGATCCCGGCGTACTCGCGAGGTCCCTACGCCGACCACTGGTTCGAGAAGCAGTTGTCCTGAGCAGTTGACGTCGGCGCGCGGACGCGCTAAATAAGAAGTAGAAGTTGAGTCACCAAGGCTCAACTCATCACCTTCGGCCAGGAGAACCGAGGAGGCATGACGATGTTGATGCGTACCGACCCGTTCCGCGAGATCGACCGGCTCACCGAGCAGTTCTTCGGAACGGTGGCCCGTCCCGCGACGATGCACCTGGACGCCTACCGCGACGGCGACCACTTCTACGCGGCGTTCGACCTGCCCGGCGTCGATCCGGACACCATCGACTGCACCGTCGAGCGCAACGTGCTCACCGTCCGCGCCGAGCGTCGCCGGCCCGCCGGCGACGGCGTCGAACTGGTCGCCGCCGAGCGCCCGATGGGCACCTTCACCCGGCGGCTGTTCCTCGGCGACACGCTCGACACCGACAAGCTGGAGGCCGGCTACGAGAACGGGGTGCTGACGCTGCGCATCCCGGTCGCCGAGCGCGCCAAGCCCCGCCGGGTGACCGTCCAGGCCAACGGCGGCTCCCGCCGAGAGATCAACGCCTGATCCGACACGGTGACGGGTGGGACCGGCGCGCCTGCACGCCGATCCCACCCGAGGCTGAGAGCCTTTTTCACATGGTGTTCTCCGACGCTCCGGTGCTCGCCCGCCCGTCCGCGCCACCGGCGCTGCCGAGCGGGCCGGTCGAGGTCACCGAGGCGTGGCTGCGCAACCGGCGGCTGTCCGAGCACACCCGCGACGCCTACCGACGTGACGTCACCGGCTGGCTGCGCTGGTGCGCCAGTCACGACCTCGACCCGCTGCGGGCGACGTTCCTGCACGTCAACGAGTACGCCCGAGCGTTGGAGAACAGCGTCGGCGCGCGCAGTGGCCGCCCGCTGACCCCGGCGACAGTCGCGCGCCGACTCTCGGCGCTGTCCAGTTGGTACGACTTCCTGGTCAAGCTGGGCGCAGTGCCGGCCAACCCGGTCTCCGGCGCGGACCGCCCCCGCGTCGACCGAGACCACTCCGCCACCGTCGGGCTCACCCCCGAGGAGGTGGACGCCCTACTCGGCGCGGCCGACGCGGACACCGGCGCGACCGCCGTACGTAACCGGGCGGCGCTCGCACTCCTCGCCGACCTGGGTCTGCGGGTCGGCGAGCTGATCTCGCTGGACCTGACCGACCTCGGCACCGAACGCGGTCACCGCAGCGTGCGCTTCATCGGCAAGGGCGGCAAACAACGCCGCCGCGCCCTCACCCCCGGCACCGGGCACGCCCTGGACGCCTACCTGGCCCAGCGGGCCGCCGCCACCGGCGTGCCGGTGCCGCAGCTCACCGGCCCGCTGCTGGTCACCGCCAGCGGTGCCCGGCTGGACCGGCACTCGGTGTTCCGGATGGTCCGTCGGCTCGCCCGCGCCGCCGGCATCCCGGCCTGGGCGAAGCTGTCCCCGCACTCGCTGCGGCACGCGTTCGCCACCACGGCCCGCTCCGAGGGCGTGCCGTTGGAGGACGTGCAGGACGCCATGGGGCACGCCGACCCGCGCACCACCCGCCGCTACGACCGCGACCGGCACAACCTGGACCGAGACCCGGCCTACGCGGTGTGGGCGGCCCGGTCGCGCCGTCGCGGCTGAGCAGCCCGGGCGGCACTGCCGAGGCCGAGCGGCCCGGCGGCACCGTCGCGGCCGAGCGGCCCGGGGCGGCGTCAGCTCTGTGGGCGGGGGCAGATGCAGAACGGCTGCCCGATCGGGTCGAGAAGCACCACCCACCGCTCGCCGCCGGGCTGGAAGGCCGGCTTCGACGCCCCAGCGGCGACGAACTTCTCCTCCGCTGCCGCCAGGTCGTCGACGTAAAGGTCCAGGTGGTAGCGCTTGTCGCCGGTCTGGTCCGGCCAGGAGGGTGGTCGGTAACCCTCGACCAGCCCGAAGCCGATGGAGACGCCACCGGAGCTGATCATCGCGTACTCCGGTTGGCTGTGGGTGACCTCCCAGCCGAGCGCCTCGTGATAGAACGCGGCGTGGCCGGCGGGATCGGAACTGTCGAGGTTGACCATCGCGAGGTCGGCAGAAGCTGTCACGCCGGCAGTATGCCGCCGGGGCCCGACAACTCCGGCCCGTGACACTCGTCGCGGCCTGGTGTCGGGCCCCCGCCCTACGGTCGACGGATGAGACACGGTCTGGAGATTTCCTGCGGCGGAGCCTCGGTCGCGGTGTCCACCCTGGTCGAGCTCGGCGAGCTGGCCGAGCGCACCGGATGGGACGGCGTGTTCCTGGAGGACTATCTGATCCACTATTCCGGCGACGAGCCGTTCACCTACGACCCGTGGCTGGTCCTCGCCGCGATCGCCGGGCGCACCGACCGGGTGCGACTGGGCACCACTGTCACCGCGCTGCCCCGGCGTCGCCCGGCGAAGTTGGCGCGGGAGGTCCTCACTCTCGACCACCTCAGCGCGGGCCGGGCCACAGTGGCGGTCAGTGTCGGCGACCCCGGCGACCGGGGTCTGGCCGCCTTCGGCGAGCAGACCGAGGTGTCCGTGCGGGCCGCGATGCTCGACGAGGGTCTCGACCTGCTGACCGGGCTGCTCAGCGGTGGGCGGGTCAGCCACCAGGGCACCCACTACCGCGCCGACGGGGTGTCGCTGCGGCCCGCGCCGATGCAGTCGCCGCGGGTGCCCGTCTGGGTCGGCGGGAGCACCCAGGCCGGGGCGGTGCGCCGGAGGGCCGCCCGCGCCGACGGCATCGTGCCGTACAAGCTCACCGACACCGACGGGTGGTCCGACTTCACCCCCGACGAGGTACACGACCTGGCGGACGCCCTGCCATCGACGCGCGCCGACGGTCAGCCGTTCGACGTGGCGGTTGGCGGCCGGCGGCGCCGTTCCGACGAGCGCACCGAACGGGCCTACCTCGCTGAGCTGGCCGCCGCCGGCGCCACCTGGTGGCTGGAGTTCGTCCCGGCCGGCGACCCGGCGACGATGCGCGCAGCCGTTGCCCGAGGCCCCCTGCGCTGACCACGGGGGTCAGCTCGCGCCGGCCGGTCAGCAGAGCAGGTCGAGGTGGTGGTGGGCGTCCTCGGCGATCTCCTCGTGCCGCAGCCAGCGGCGTGCCCACAGCCGGGCGGCCAACTCTGCCTGCTCGTCGCCCCACGCGGCGTGCTCGACGAGCAACGCGGTGGTCAACGCGTACGCCAGGCGCAACGCCAGACCGCGGGCGCCCGCGAGCACCGCCGAGGAACCCGGGTCCACTGTCACCGCGGTGATGGTCTCCTGCAACTGCGCGACGGCGGTGGCCAGGGTGTCGGCCAGCACCGGCGACAGCGGCCGAGCCAGGTCGACGGCGGCGGTCAGCCGGCTCAGCAGCGGCGCACCGGCGTCCTCCCGGGTCAGCGCGCGCAGCACGTCCAGGGCCAGCACGTTGGTGGTGCCCTCCCAGATGGGCAGCACCTGGGCGTCGCGCAGCAGCCGGGGCACGCCGGTGTCCTCCACGTAGCCGGCACCGCCGAAGCTCTCCACGTACTCGCTGGCGGAGCTGACGGCGAGCCGGCCGGTGGCCAGCTTCGCCAACGGCGCCACGATGCGCAGCTCGGCCGCGGCCTGCGGGTCGGCGCCGACCTCGACCCGGCCGAGCAGGGCGAAGGCGTGCCCAGCGAGAGCGAACGCGCCCGCCGCGTCGACAGCGAGGGTGCCCAGTGTGGCCCGGTGCAGGGGCGAGGACACCAGCGGGCCGCCGGCGACGTGCCGCACCTCGGCGTACGCGCGGGCGTAGGCGAGACCCCGTCGCATCCCACCGGCCGCCGCCGCGGCGTTGTGCACCCGGGTCACCACCACCAGGGTCATCGCCCGGACCAGACCGGGCACCGCCGGGTCACCCAGGGGAAGGGCGTACGCGTCGCGCAAACCGATCTCGGCGGTGGGCAGCGCCCGGGTGCCGAGCTTGTCCTTGAGCCGGCGCACTGTGACACCCGGTGCGGGTGCGCCCGGTGCCGCGCCGTCGCCCAGCGGCGAGTCGACCGCGTACCGGGGAACGAGAAACGGGGCGAGCACCCGGCTGCCCCGCCCGGCGCCCTCCGGCCGGGCCAGCGCCACCGCCATCGCCGCGTCGGCGGCGGAGCAGAACCACTTCTCCCCGGTCAGCCGCCACGAACCGTCCGCCGCGGGTCGGCCGAGCGTGCTGGAGCGGCCCAGATCGGAACCGCCCTGCGCCTCGGTCATCCACTGCCCACTGGTGATCGCCGTGGCCGGGTCCGTGGAGATCAGCCGGGGCAGCCACGCGTCGCGGACCGTGGCGTCGACGTCGGGCATGCTGAGCAGCGCCGCAGCCCCGTCGGCCATCGCCACCGGGCAGGAGAACGTCGCTGACTCCGGCCCGTACAGGTGCAGCAGGGCGTGCTGCACGACCCGCGCGGCGGCACCCCAGGTGCCCCGGGCGTCCGGCAGGTAGGGCAACGCCACCACGGCGTGGCGGGCGGCGGCGGCGCGTTGCGTCTGCCAACCGGCGGAGGTGTCGATGCGGTCGATGCGGGCACCCCACGCGTCGTAGCGGACCAGCGTCGGCGGGTGCGCCTCCGCGTCGGCGTGTGCCGCGCGCAGCGGCCCGGTGACGTCGGCGGCCAGGTCCGCGAGACGGCCCTTCGCGGCGGCGTGCCCGCCCGGGCCGAGGTGACGCTCCAGCCAGGACCGCAGCAGGCCATCGCTGGCGTACGGGTCGACGGGGGGTGGTACCGGCTGCACGAAGCGGCTCATCGATCGGCTCCTGGCACTGCTCGGGGGTGTGCGCCGACGGTAGACGATGCGGAGCCGCCGCGAACAGGGCACACCCGCCCATCGGGCACACCCAGTTTCCGGCTTGTCGCCCGTCGGCGTGAGCGTCTTCTCTACGGTCGGTAGTCGTGGGTGCGGGCCAGTCGTGGAGCCGACCGGCCCGGCGTCACCGCCCGATGCGCACCGGGTTGGCGTTCGCCGGGTTCGGCGTGGCGCTGTGCTGCGTGGGGGTGGCCGGATTGGGGGCCTGGAACCTGCAGACCGTTCGGCAGGCCGCCGGCCCGATCCGGGAGACCGCCGACGGTTTCCTCAGCGAGGTGGCCCTCGGTGACAGCGACCGGGCGTACGAGCGGCTCTGCGAGGACGCGCGCAGCCGCTGGAGCGCGATCGGCTTCACCAGTTGGGTGCGGACACCACCGATGGTCACCGACTACGAGATCACCGACGTGTCGGTCGCCACCCGCAGCGGACGACCGCACGGCACGGTGACGGTGAAGCTGACCCGCGACGGCGGGCTCAGCGAGGAACGTCGCCTGCCGGTGGTCCGTGAGGACGGGAACTGGCGGGTCTGCGGTGACCCCTTCTAGACCCCCGGTCGCCGCCCCGCTACGCCCGCAACTGCTGCGACCACGGGAGGGGGTGCAGCCGACCACCTCGACCGAACTCTTCTTCGACCTGGTCTTCATCTTCACCATCACCCAGTTGTCGCACTACCTGATCGCGCACCCGGACTGGCGGGGCGCGGGTCGTACCGGGCTGTTGCTGGCGCTGGTCTGGCTCGTCTGGGTCTACACCACCTGGCTGACCAACTGGCTGCAACCGGACCAGGGACCGGTGCGGACGATGCTGATCGGGGTGGGGCTGGCCAGCCTGCTGTTGTCGGCGGCGATCCCGCAGGCGTTCGGCTCGACCGGTCTGCTCTTCGCGCTGGTCTACGTGATCGTGCAGGTGGGTCGCACCCTGTTCTCGTTGTGGGCGGTGCAGGGCAGCCCGTGGTTGGTGGCCGGATTTCAGCAGTCGCTGCCGTGGATCACGGGGACGTCGGTGCTCGTGGTCCTCGGGGGCCTGATCGGCGGGGCCGCCCGGGACGCGGTGTGGGCGGCGGTGATCGTGATCGAGGTGGTCGGCCTCTCGATCGGCTATCCGCTGCCGCGACGGGGACGCAGCCGACCCGAGCGGTGGATGGTGGAGGGCGGGCACCTGGCTGAACGGTGCGCGGCGTTCGTCCTGATCGCGCTGGGGGAGTCGATCCTGGTCACCGGCAGCACCCTCACGTCGCACCTGGACCTGGTGACGTCCGGGGCGTTCCTGCTGGCGTTCGGCGGTTCGGTGGCGCTGTGGTGGGTGTATTTCGCCCGCTCGGCCCCGGCTGCCACGGAGGTCATCGCCGGGGCCGGGGAGCGCACCGGCGGGTTGAGCCGAGTCGCGTTCAACTTCCTGCACCCGGTGATCGTCGCCGGTGTCGTCGTCACGTCAGCGGCCGACGAGCGGTTGCTGCGGGAGCCCGGCGCGTCGGCGACCACTGTCGACGTACTGCTGACCCTGGGTGGTCCCGCGCTGTTCCTGGCCGGGCACGCCGCCTACAAGGCGCTGCTGTGGCGGACCCTGCCGATCAGCCGGGTCACGGCGGTGGTGGTCCTGCTGGCGCTGATGCCGGTCGGTGTGGTGCTGGAGGCACCCGTCGCGGTGTGCGCCGCAGCGGCGTTGGCGGTGACGGTCGCCGTGATCCTGACCGACCGGTTCCGGTCACTGGCGGCAGCGCGGTGAGCGGCGCGGCGCCAGGACGCGGACCGCTTCATCCGCAGTTACTGCGCCCGCGCCGTGGAGTGGAGCCGACCACCTCCACCGAACTCTTCTTCGACCTGGTCTACGTCTTCACGATCATCCAACTGTCGCACTACCTGGCCGAGAACCTCAGCTGGCAGGGTGTCGGACGGACAGCGGTGCTGCTGAGCCTGGTCTGGCTGGTCTGGATCTACACCGTGTGGGCAGGTAACTGGCTGCAACCGGACCGGACACCCGTGCGGGCCGCGCTGCTGGTGGTGACGCTGGGCAGCCTGCTGCTCGCCGCCGCGCTGCCCACCGCCTTCGGCGACAACGGTCTGCTCTTCGCCCTGGCGTACGCGGCGGTGCAGGTGGGTCGCACGGCCTTCTCCCTGTGGGCGATCCGGGGCGAGCCCTGGCTCGGCGACAGTTTCCGGCAGTGTTTCGTTTGGATCGCCGGTACCGGGGCGCTGGCGGTCGTCGGCGGGCTGGTGCACGCCCCGGCCCGGGAGCTGATCTGGATCGCGGTGATCGCCGTCGACTCGATCGGGCTGGCGACCGGGTTTCCGGTGCCCGGGCTGGGCCGCAGCAGACCGGAGCACTGGCGGGTGGAGGGCGGGCACCTGGCCGAACGCTGTCAGGCGTTCATCCTCATCGCGCTGGGGGAGTCGCTGCTGATCACCGGTGGAACGCTGACGCGGCGGTTGGACCGGGTGACCATCGCCGCGTTCCTCCTCGCGTTCGCGGGCTCGGTGGCCCTGTGGTGGGTGTACTTCGACCGGGCGCAGGCCAGCACGGCGGCGTTGGCGGCCGCGGGTGAACGGGCCGCGCGGCTCTCCCGGCTGGTCTTCAACTATCTGCACCCCGTGATGGTGGGCGGCATCGTCGTCACGGCCGTCGGCGACGAGCGGCTGCTGCACGACCCCGGGGAACCGGTCGGCTGGGCGAGCGCGCTGGTCGTCCTGGGCGGTCCCGCGCTGTTTCTGGCCGGGCACGCCGCGTACGTGATGGCGCTCGGCGAGGCCGGGCTGGCCGTCCGGGTCGCGGGGACGCTGCTGCTGTCCGCGCTGTCCCCGGTGGCGGTGGCGTTGCGGTCGCCGATCGCGGTGGCCGCCGGGGCGGCGCTGCTGATCACAGTCGGGGTGATCGTGGCCGATCGGGTGTCGGCGCGGCGGACCGCTCAGTCGCGGGGGCCGAGGTCGCCGCTGCGGTAGTGCCGGCGGCAGAGCACCTGGTAGCGCACCTCGGCGGTGTCGACGGTGTCGCCGATGACGACCTGGGCGCCCTCACGGACGACCCGCCCGTCGACGACGCGGGCGTTGAGCAGCCCTTCACGGCCACACCAGCAGAGCACCTCGACCTGGATGCGGGCCACCTCGTCGGCCAGCTCGAACAGGCGTTGCGCGGCGGGGAACAGCCGCGACCGGAAGTCGGTGGCCAGGCCGAACGCGAACACGTCGACGTCGTAGCTGTCGACCAGCTCGGCCATCTGTTCGACGTGCTCGACGGTGTAGAAGCACGCCTCGTCGCAGATCAGGTAGTCGACGCGTACGCCGTCGGCCCACCGGCCACGCACCAGGGCACGCAGGTCCAGGTCGTCGGTGACCTCGATGGCCTCGTGGGCCAGGCCGATGCGGGTGGTGACCTGCGGTCCCAGCGACCTGTCGATGCGGGTGGTGACCAGCCCGCGCCGGCCCTGCCGGGCGTGGTTGTAGTTCATCTGCAACGCCATCGTGGACTTGCCGCAGTCCATCGGCCCCCAGAAGAACTTCAACGCCGCCGCGTGCACCGGACGCCCGTCGAGCCCGCGCGCGGCCGCGCACCCGGCCGGGGCGTGTGGCTGGCCGGGGAACGGGTGGGCCAGGCAGGTCGGGGCGGTGGCGGCGTCGTCGGTCACGGTCGGGCAGCCTAGCCCATTGACCGGCCCGGATCGGTCGGGCGCGGGACCCGTGCTCAGAGCACCCGGGGTGGGGTGTTGCCAGCGGCCACGATGGCACGGCGGATCGGCACGGCGGCGAGCAGCAGGAACCCGACCACGAAGAAGATCAGCAGTGAGACCAGGCCCACCCGGTACGAGGCGGTGAGTTGGAACACCAGGCCGAAGGCGAGCGGGCCGAGCCAGCTGGTGCCCTTGTCGCTGATCTCGTAGAAGCCGTAGTACTCGCCCTCCTTCCCGGCCGGGATGAGCTGGCTGAACAGCGACCGGCTCAGCGCCTGGCTGCCGCCGAGGACCAGGCCGATGGCCGCGCCGAGGACCATGAACGGCACCGGCGCCTCGGCCGGCAGCCGGAACGCGCCGATGATCACACCGGTCCAGAGGACCAGGCTGAGCAGCACGGTCTTCCAGGCGCCGATGTGTCGGGCCAACGCGCCGAGGCCCAACGCGCCGCCGAAGGCGAGGAACTGCACCAGCAGGATGGTGATGATCAGGGTGCTCTGGCCCAGCCGCAGCTCCTCGGTGCCGTACTGGCTGGCCAGGGTGATGACGGTCTGGATGCCGTCGTTGTAGACCAGGAACGCCAGCAGGAAGAACAGCGTCAACGGGTACGCCTTGACCTCCCGCAGGGTGTGGCCCAACTGCCGGAACCCGTCGGTGAGCACGTTGCCCCGCCGGGCCAGCGCCGCCGCCGCGCTGGGGCGTTCCCGCAACCAGCGCAGCGGCACCAGGGTGAACACCGCCCACCACACCCCGGCGGAGACGATCGACCAGCGGGCCAGGTCCAGGGTGCGCTGCGGGTTGTCGTCCTCGCTGAACAGGGTGACCGCCACCAGGTTGAACGCCAGCAGCAGGCCACCGCCCAGGTAGCCCAGCGCCCAGCCGCGGCTGGAGATGCCGTCGCGTTCGTCGGGGCCGCCGAGCTGTGGCAGGAACGAGTTGTAGACCACGACGGCCGCGCCGAAGGAGATGTTGGCGACCAGGAAGAGCGCCCCGCCGAGCAGGTAGCGGTCACCGGTGACGAAGATCATCGCGATGGTCGCGCCGGCGCCGGTGAACGCGGCGCCGCCGAGCAGTCGCTTCTTGTGCGCCGACCGGTCGGCGATAGCCCCGATCACCGGCAGCACGAACACGGTGAGGAACACCGACAGCGAGATCAGGTACGGGTAGTAGGACCCGGCCGCCACCCGGATGCCCAGCGGGTGCACGTACCCGTCGCAGGTGTCCGCGCCCAACTCGCACCCGGCGGCCAACTCGGCGACGGTGGTGATGAACGGTCCCAGGAACACGGTGATGACAGTGGTCTGGAACGCGGAGTTGGCCCAGTCGTAGATGTACCAGCCGCGCCGCTCCCGGCGGGTGCTCGCCGGAGGCGGGGTGTCGTCCACCGTGGGGGTCACGGTCTCGGCCATCGGGGGTCCTTCGATCCTCAGGCGGCCCAGTGGCCGCGGCTGCGGTAGACGTCGCGCAGCACGCCGACGTGATCGGTCATGATGCCATCCACGCCACGATCCAGTAACTCGTGCATCTGGGCGGGTTCGTCGATCGTCCAGACGTGCACCTGAAGGCCGATGCGGTGGCAGTAGTCGAGGAACCTGCGGTCCACCACAGGCACCCGCCCGTAGCGCGGCGGCACCTGCGCGGCGACCACCGACGGCGGCAGCCGCAGCGGACGTCCGTGCAGGGAGGCAAGCCGCAGCCGGGCGACGCCGCGCATGCCCAGGCTGGTGGCGACGCGTCCCTCGGTGAGCGCGCGCAGGCGGGTCAGCCGGGCGTCGCTGAACGAGGCGAGCAGCACCCGGTCGCCGGCGCCGGCCCGGGTCACTGTCGCGACGGTCGGCGCGACGCCGCCGTCGGCCTTCACGTCGATGTTGAAGCGGACCTGCGGCCACGCCCCCAACACCTCGTCGAGCCGGGGTACGACGGCGGCGCCGCCGACGCGTACCGAGGCGAGGTCGGCCCAGCTCATGTCGGCGATGCGTCCCGCCTCACCGGTGACCCGTTGCAGCGTCGGGTCGTGGAAGATCACCGCCACGCCGTCCGCTGTGGCGTGCACGTCGGTCTCCACGTACCGGTAGCCCAGCCCGATGGCCCGGGCGAACGCCTCGGTGGTGTTCTCGTCGCCATCGGCGGCCCCGCCACGGTGGGCGAACGCCAGCGGCGCCGGTGCGTCGAGGTAGCCAAATCGGGTCAACACGCGACGCAGTATGCCCCCGGTTGGTGACCGGCGAGTGGCCGGCCGGCGTCTGTCGCCCGCCCGCGCCGCCGCGCCGCCTGGTGATCGACTCGGATTCCGGAAAGTCGCGGTGTCCGCGGCGCCGGCATGCAGCGGTTTGCAGGAAACCGAGTCGATCTTCCTGCCTGTCTCAGCTCCAGTCGGTGTGGTAGCCGTCGTGGCGCAACAGGTCCAGCAGTTCGGCGTCGCCGGGCCGGTGGACGTGGGTGAGAGCGGCGGTCAGCTCGTCGACCCCGACCGGGTCCGGTCCCTGCACCTCGATCGCCCGCACCCTGGCCCCATCGGCGCGATAGAGCGCGACGGACGGATCGCTGTTGTCGGTCTCGTGGGTCACGATCAGCGTGCTCCCGCCGCCCAGATCGGTGCAGGTGCGCAGCCGTGGCGAGCCGCAGTCGACGCCGTCGGGCAGCCCGCTCGTGGGTTGCGGCACGCGGAGCCGCCAGAGCACCGGCACGGCCCGACCGTCGGCGGTACGCAGCGGGTAGGCGACGTCGAGGCCGCCACGCTCCAGCCAGCCGACTACGCCGGGCCCCGTCGCGCCGTCGGGGAGCAGCAGTTGGTCGCGGGGCCACGGTGCGGATCGGGTCAGGTCGGCGAGGTCCCGCCGGTCCTTGGCCTGGTGGTACGCGGTGCGCAGCCCGGCGTAGCCGATCCCGGCGATGACGAGCAGCAGCACTGCGACGAGGACGAGTTTGCGGCGCGACACTTGATCATTATCCCCCGTCGCCGGTGCGGCTCAGGTGCCCGGGCACCTGAGCCGTACCGGTCAGCGCTCCAGGAGCCGGAGCGTCTCGTCCCAGAGGAGGTCGGCGTTCTTGTCATCGAGGGCGTACGGGAGCACGCCGCTCCTGCCGTCGATCGGCTCGGCGATGACCTGGGCCTCGTTGCAATCCTCGAAATAGCGGCCGGTCACACCCTCGACCTCGGGGCTGGCGGCCAGTAGCACCGAGGTGGCAGCGCCCTGCTGGGTGGTCTTCCAGCCCGGCGGCACCTCCAGGCGGTTGCCCTGCTCGTCGAGCGCGCCGACCCAGCGCAACTGCGTGTCGTCGAGGTGCCGTTGCAGGTTGGTCATGATGCCGCCGGGGTGCAGGGCATTGGCGGTGATGCCGTCGGCGGCCCATCTCTTGGCCACTGCGACGGTGAACAGGATGGTGGCGGTCTTCGACTGGCCGTACGCCGACCACGCCTCGTAGGGCCGGGCGGCGAAGTGGATGTCGTCGAAGACGACCGGCGACTGCTGGTGGGCCGACGAGCTGACCACGACGATGCGGGCTCCCCGCGCGGCGGCCAGCGCGTCGCGCAGACCCAGGGTCAGTGCGGCGTGGCCGAGGTGGTTGGTGGCGAACTGCGCCTCCCAGCCGTCGGCCGTCCTGGTCAGCTCGGGCACGGCCATGATGCCGGCGTTGTTCACCAGGATGTGCAGCGGGCCTGTCCAGCCGGCCACGAAGGCGTCGATGGAGGCGCGGTCGGCCAGGTCGAGGTGGTCGACCCGGATCTTGCCGGGCGCCCCGCCGGCTGTGATGTCGGTGGCGGCGCGCTCACCGGCGGCGGTGTCGCGTACGGCCAACGTCACCTCGGCACCGGCGTCGGCCAGCGCCCGGGCGGTCTCAAGGCCAATCCCGGACGCGCCGCCGGTGACGACGGCCCGCCGGCCGGTGAGGTCGACGCCCTCGATCACCTCAGCAGCTGTCGACTGGGCCGAGTAGGGCGTGATGATTCGTGACATTTCGGGCCTCCAGGGGTGCGCGATCATGGCGTATCGGGGTGGGGTGTGTCAGCGGTGCAGCAGCCGCAGAGCCCGGCGCAGCCGGTCGCGGAACTCGTCCCTGGAGGTCGAGGTCGACTTCCAGGTGAGCGCCGCGGAGAAGAGCAGGTCCATGACGTCGTCCGCGGTCCGCCCCTCGTCGAGCAGACCGGCCGGGGCGGCGGCCTCGATGTGGGCTCGCAGTGCCGCCTGAGCCCGCACCTGGTAGTCGTGGAACATCGAACCCAGTTGCGGCTCGCTGTTCTCCAGCAGGTCGTTGAGGTCGCGGGCCATCTGGGTGTCGATGTACGAGCCCATCAGGGCGTCCAGCCCGGCCACGACCCGCTCGTCGAAGCTCGGCGATCGGTCGGCGAGGCAGGCTTCCATGGCGTGCTGGGCGCGCTCCATGACGCCCTGCATGGTGGCGCGGTACAACTGCTCCTTGTTGGGGAACATCAGGTACAGACCCGGTCGGGAGATGCCCGCCGCCTTGGCGACCGCCTCCATCGACGTCTTCTGGAAGCCGTAGCGCCCGAAGACCGCGACCGCCGCCGCCAGGACGGCGGCGCGCTTGGGGTCTTCGACACTCGTCTCCACGGCGCTCATGCTAGACAGATTAGACGGCTTTTCAAAAGTTGTCTAACGCGTCCATTGGAGCGGTCAGGTCGAGCGGCGGCGGTGCACCCGGGTGAGGTCGCTCGGGCGGCCGGGGTCGACGTGGCGGGGCAGGTCCGGCTCGTCGGGGCGCAGCGGGGCGAGGGTGTCGGTGAGCGCGTCGATGATCCGGTCGGTGGCGCGGCGGGCCGCACCGGGGTTGGCGGCCGCCGTCTCGCCCAGGTCGACGGGGGCGCCGAAGTGCACCCGGATCACCGGGCGGCGCCACAGCGAGCGGGCGATGCCGCGCAGCATTCCACGGGGCGCCCGGTAGGGCAGCACCTCGTGCGCGCCCCACTGCGCGACCGGGACGACCGGAGCGCCGCAGGCCAGGGCGAGGCGGGCGGCGCCGGTCTTGCCACGTTCGGGCCACAGGCCGGGGTCCAGGCCGATGCGCCCCTCGGGGTAGATGAGGATCACCGAGCCGCGCGCGACGGCCGTGGCGGCGTCGTCGAGGGCTCGGTGCACGGCGCTGGTGCCCCGGTCGACCCGGATGTGCCCGGCGTCGCGCATGGCGGCCCCGAACACCGGGACGCGGAACAGGCCGGCGGTCGCCATGATCCGCGGGGCGATGCCGCGGGTCTGGCAGGCGGCGGCCATGACCACCGGGTCGAACGGGCTGATGTGGTTGGCGGTCAGCACCAGCGGGCCGCGACGCAGGTGCGCCGGGACGTCGCCGGTGACCTCGAGGCGGGCGAGCAGGCCGACCAGGCCCCGGGTCAGCAGCAGGGCTGCGCGCCAGATCAGCGGCGGCTGCCAGGTGGTGTGTGCGGTGTCCATCAGCGCGCCATCGTCGCACGCGTCGGCGGGGCCGCGAGGGCGGGTCGGGTGATCAGGGTCATTGGTCCCGGGTGTGTTCGGGCCGCCCGGCCCTGCCCAATCGTCTACGACGAGCAGTAGTATTTACTACGTCTTGTAGTACGGATGGTTGGGGGATTTCAGGTGGACGCGTTGGACGTTGCCCGCTGGCAGTTCGGTGTCACCACCGTCTACCACTTCCTTTTCGTGCCGCTGACCATCGGCCTCTCCGTGCTGGTGGCCATCCTGCAGACGATGTGGCACCGCACCGGCAACGAGCGCTATCTCAAGCTCACCAAGTTCTACGGCAAGCTGTTCCTGATCAACTTTGCCATGGGTGTGGTCACCGGCATCGTGCAGGAGTTCCAGTTCGGCATGAACTGGAGCGACTACTCCCGCTTCGTCGGCGACATCTTCGGCGCACCCCTGGCCATCGAGGCGCTCGTCGCGTTCTTCCTCGAATCCACCTTCATCGGCCTGTGGATCTTCGGCTGGGACCGGCTGCCCAAGCGGGCACACCTGGCCAGCATCTGGGCCGCCGCGATCGGCACCAACCTCAGCGCGTACTTCATCCTCGCCGCGAACTCGTTCATGCAGAACCCGGTCGGCTACCGGATCAACCCCGACAGCGGGCGCGCCGAGCTGACCGACTTCCCGGCCGTGCTGACCAACAAGGTCGCCCTGATCACCTTCCCGCACACACTGGCCGGCTCATTCCTGGTCGCCGGGTCACTGGTCGTGGCGGTCGGCCTGTACCACGTGATCCGCAACCGCGACTCCGCCGACACCGGCGCGTACCGCTTCGCCACCAAGTTCGGCTCCTGGGTGGTCCTGGTCGCCTCCGCGGCCGTGCTGTTCACCGGCGACATCCAAGGCAAGATCATGACGGACGTGCAGCCGATGAAGATGGCCGCCGCCGAGGGCCTCTACACCACCGAGAGCCCCGCCTCGTTCTCCGTGCTCACCATCGGCAGCCTGGACGGCAGCCGCGAGGTGTTCGCCCTCAAGATCCCGTACCTGCTGTCGTACCTGGGCACCGGCGACCCGAACGGCACAGTGCACGGCATCAACGACCTCCAGGCCCAGTACGCCACCCAGTACGGCGCGGGCAGCTACACCCCGATCATCCCGGTCACCTACTGGAGCTTCCGCTTCATGATCGCCTTCGGGATGGCGGCCGGCGCGATCGCCCTGCTGGTGCTCTGGAGCCAGCGCAAGGGCCGCACCCCGAGCAGCAAGTGGCTGCTGCGCGCCGGGCTGGCCATGCCGGTGCTGCCGTTGCTGGCCAACTCCTTCGGCTGGATCTTCACCGAGATGGGCCGCCAGCCGTGGATCGTCTTCGGCGAGATGCTCACCCGCAACGGAGTGTCCCGCAGCGTCTCGCTGGCCGAGGTGCTCACCTCGTTCACCGCCTTCACGCTGATCTACGCCACCCTCGCCGTGATCGAGGTCAAGCTGCTGCTGCGCTACGCCAAGGCCGGCGTGCCGGACGTCAACGAGCAACCCCCCACCGACGACACCGACGACGCCGAGCGCCCGCTCGCCTTCGCCTACTGATCACCGGAGCCTGCCGTGGACCTCACCACCATCTGGTTTCTCCTCATCGCCGTGCTCTTCACCGGGTACTTCATCCTGGAGGGCTTCGACTTCGGCGTCGGCATGCTGCTGCCCGTGCTCGGCCGCGACGACCGGGAACGCCGCGTTCTGATCAACACCATCGGCCCCGTCTGGGACGGCAACGAGGTGTGGCTGATCACCGCCGGTGGCGCCATGTTCGCCGCGTTTCCCGAGTGGTACGCCACCCTCTTCTCCGGCTTCTACCTGCCGCTGCTGCTGATCCTGCTGGCCCTGATCGTCCGGGGGGTCGCCTTCGAGTACCGACACAAGCGCCCCGAGGCGTCCTGGAAGCGCCGGTGGGACGCGGCGATCGTGGTCGGCTCGCTGCTGCCGGCGATCCTGTGGGGCGTCGCCTTCGCCAACATCCTGCGCGGCGTGCCACTGGACGCCGACCACGAGTACGTCGGCGGCCTGCTGGACCTGCTCAACCCGTACGCCCTGCTGGGTGGCGCGACCACCCTCGCGCTGTTCCTCACCCACGGCGCGGTTTTCCTCGCCCTCAAGACCACCGGCGACATCCGGGAGCGTGCGGGCGCGCTCGCCGTGCGCCTGGGTGTGGGCGCCGCAGTGCTCGCGGTCGGGTTCCTGACCTGGACGTTGAGCATCCGCTCCAGCGCGGCCGCCGTCGTGCTCGCCGTCGGCGCGGCCCTCGCCCTGCTCGGTGCTCTGGCCGCCGCCCGGGTACGCCGAGAGGGCTGGGCGTTCACCGGCACCGCCGTGGCGATCGGGCTCGCCGTCGCGACCCTGTTCGCGGCGTTGTTCCCGAACGTGCTGCCCTCCACCCTGGACGCTGCCGGCACGCTCACGGCCACCAACGCCGCGTCCACCCCGTACACCCTGAAGATCATGACCTGGGTAGCGGTGGTCTTCACCCCGATCGTGCTGGCCTACCAGGGCTGGACGTACTGGGTGTTCCGCAAGCGCATCGGCGTGGCCAACATTCCGCAGCACTGACCAACAGGGTGCGTGGCCGCCCCGGCTGGGAGGATCGCCGCCATGTGGAACCGGGATCTCGACGTACTGGTACCGATGTGGCAGGGCGCGGACGACATCCGGGTGCGCGACGGAGCGGCCGCGCTGGGCGCCCTGGTCGCGCCGGGGACGCAGCGGGTCACCGTGCCGGTCCCGACCGAAGGTTCGGAGCGGGAGAAAGGTGTCCGCCACCGGGACGCGGTCGTCGACGCCCACAGCGCCCATGCTGAGGTGCTCGCGCGGTACCGTCCGCGGCGGCTGCTGACCTTGGGCGGGGACTGTGCGGTCGAGGTCGCGTCGGTGGCCCATCTCGCGGACCATTACGCGCAACGGCTGTTCGTACTCTGGATCGACGCACACGGCGACCTCAACACACCAGCGAGTTCGCCGAGCGGGACGGCGCACGGCATGCCTCTGCGCCTGCTGCTCGACGCGGACGGTGCGCTGCCGGCGCCTCGTTGCCTCACGCCCGGCCAGGTCGCGCTGGTCGGGGTCCGAGATCTCGACCCCGCCGAGGTCGAGTACGTGCGCCGGCACGAGCTGACGGTGCTGGACTGCGCGACGCTGGGCGCGCAGCCGACCCGACTGGCCGAGCTTCCCCCACCCGGCGCCGCGGTGTACGTGCACCTCGACCTGGACGTGCTGGACCCGTCCGCGTTGCCTGCCGTGGCGGTGCCCACCCCGGGCGGCCTGACCTCCGCCACGCTGGCCCGGTCGCTGACCGCCCTGCGCGCCCACCATCGGGTGGTCGGAGTGGGGATCACCGAGTACGTTCCGCAGCTCGCGCATGACCAGCGGGTGTTGATCGAGGTGCTGGACGCACTCGGCCTGAGGAAAGACCCTCCCACCTGACGCCCGCACCCCGCCGATCTTCCAGTTTCGGTTGCTGAAATACGAGCAATGCCCCTTATGCCGTGACAGCAACTGCAAGATCGCGGGTGCGGCGCGGTCGATCATGGAGTTGTGGTGCCTGGTTTGGCGCGATAACGGATGCTTTGGTGTCCACCACAACTCCATGATCGGCGGGAGCGGGGGCCGGCGGCATGCTGGGCGAAAATCGGCGGTCGGCGCGCGGCCGCCCCGCTACGGTGTGCCGATGCCCGCCACTGTGCACGTACGCGAACTCACCGCCGACGACCTCGACGCCGCCTGGGAGTTGGGCCGGTTCGCGTTCGGCTCCGAGCCGCAGCGGCCCGCGCACCACACCGCCACAGTGCCCGGCCTGACCCGTTACGGCGCGTTCGACGACAGCGGTCGGCTCGTCGGGAAGGCCGTCGACCTGCGCCACGACCAGTGGTGGTCGGGCCGGGCGGTGTCGGCCGCCGACGTGGCCGGGGTGGCGGTCGCTCCCGAGGCCCGCGGCCGGGGCGTGGCCCGTGCCATGCTCACCGCCCTGCTGCGCGGCGCACGGGAGCGCGGGGCGGCGGTCAGTGCCCTCTACCCGACCGTCGCCGCCCCGTACCGGGCCTGCGGGTGGGAGGCCGCCGGTGTGCTGCGTACCGTGAATGTGACCACCGCCGCGCTGCCTCGGCACCGGCCCTCCCCGGATCTGTCGGTGCGGGCCGGTACGCCTGCCGACCTGCCCGCCGTCGCCGACCTGTACGAGCGGGTCACCCGCCACCGCAACGGCATGCTGACCCGCCGGGGCGAGTTGTTCGACTTCTTCGCCGCCGACGGGGGCCTGCCCGGTGACGGCCTCACCCTCGTCGAGGCCGACGGCGAGCTGGTCGGTTACGCCACCTGGCAGCGGGGCCGCGGCTACGGGGCGGACTCGGTGCTCACCGTCGACGAGGCGCTGGCCGTCACCGCCGACGCCGCCCGGGAACTCGTCGGGGTGCTGGGCAGTTGGGCCAGCGTCGCGCCGACCCTGCGGCTGTGCCCGCTCGACGGGGACGCGGTCAGCCGCCACCTGCCGTTGGAGTCGGCCCGCGAGCATGAGCGGGACCTGTGGATGCACCGACCGGTCGACGTGGCGCGGGCGGTGAGCGCACGGGGGTGGCCCGCCCACGCCCGGGGCGCCGTCGACTTCCATCTCACCGACACGCTCGCCGACTGGAACTCCGGTACCTGGCGGTTGGCTGTCGCCGACGGCGCCGCCGAGTTGACCCGGGTCGGCGGCGAGGCCGACCTGCGGTTGGACGTGCGCGGTTTCGCGCTGCTGTACGCCGGGGCGGCGCAGGCCCGCTCGGTCGCGCAGGCCGGGCTGCTGCACCACAGCCCGGGTGTCGACCCGGCCGCCCTGGACCTGCTGGGCGTTGGAGGCCCGGCGCAGTTGCTCGACTACTTCTGACCGACCGGCCCGGCACGTGGGCCGCTGACAGGTTGGTGCTGACCGACCGGGGCCCGGCACGTGGGCCGCTGACCGGTTGGCCGGATCCGGCCCGGCGTGCGGCAGGACCGGGCCCGTGCCGTCGGGTTCTTGCCGGTCAGGTCGGGGTGGCGGCCAGTTCGGCGTTGGCGCGCTGAGTGACCAGGGCGAGCGCCCGGGCGGCGGCGCTCGCCTCGTCGGCGGGGATGTCCGCGTAGAGGCGCGCGTTGATGTTCCCGACGGCGTCGGCGATGCGGGCCTGCACCGCATGACCTGCGTCGGTGAGCCGCAGCCGTGGTACGTCGGCGTCGTGGTCTGCCTGGGCGAGGTTCGCGTCGACGAGAGTGGTGAGCACCCGTTGCACCTCCTGCTCGTCGACCTTGAGGGTGCTGGTGATCCGGTGCGTGAGGTGGGCGCGTTCGGCCGGGCCGTTGGCGAGGACGTTGAGGGCGAGCAACTGGTTGAACTCGATGCCGAGGGGAGCGGTGGCCCGTTCAAGCAGGGCCCGGGTGGCGTAGTGGGCCTGGCCGATGACCTGGCCGTTGAGGGTGGGGACGGTGGACATGACGCCTCCTTCAATACGTTGGCCGAACCAACGTTGGTTGGACCAACGTAGCATCAGATCGTGGGTCGCGCCAACGATTACTGGTAGGCTGCGCCGCATGGACAACACGGCCCCGCAGTCACCCGCCGGGCTCAGCACCACCCCGACCTGGCTGCTCAACCAGACCGCCACTCACGCCGCCCGCCTGCTCAGCGAGGGGTTCGCCGCGCACGACCTGCGCGGCTACCACTACCGACTGCTCGCCACCCTGGCCGAGGACGGGCCCGCGAGCCAGGCCGACCTCGGCCGGCGCTGCGGCATCGACCGCAGCGACGTGGTGGCCGCCATCAACGACCTGGCCGGCCGAGGGCTCGTGGTGCGTGCCCCCGACCCGGCCGATCGCCGCCGCAACGTCATCAGCGCCACCGACGCCGGCGCCGACGAGGCCCGCCGGATGGGCGCGACCGTCGAGCGCGTCCAAGCCGACCTGCTCGCCCCGCTGTCCGCCACCGAGCGCAAGCAGCTGACGCGACTACTCACCCGACTGCTGCACCACCACAGCCGACACTGACCCGGCTCAGCGGGCCTCGCGCAGCTCCGCCAGCCGGGCCTCGATCTCGGCCAGCTCCGCACGCAGCTTCTCTGCCTGCTGCTCCGCCTCGGCCCGCTCGGTGCCGAGGATCTGCTCCACCGCCTCCTGCACCCCCGGCACGTCGACAAGGGCCACCATCTTCAACGCCTCCGCCGGCTTCACCACGTACGGCTTCGCCAGCGCCTTGCTGCCCTGCTGCGCGGCGACGGTCCACTCCCCGTCGGCGTACGCCAAGGTCACAGTGAGGCCCGCGGGGCCCTTCGGCTTGACGGCCTTGACCGCCCGCCGCGCCGGCGGCTTCTCCGTCTGCTCCACCTTCGGCTCCTCCTGTCGCTGCGCGGGCACCCGCGGCGTGTCCAACACGAACTCCGGCGCGGCCACCGCTGGCGGCTCGGGCTCGGGCTCCGGCTTCGGCTCCACCACCCGACGAGTGACGCCCTTGGGCGCCACGGCCAGGTCGGCGGGGGAGAACGGCAACTCGTCGCGGCCGAAGCGCACCACCACGAACTCGTCGGACACCTCCGGGTCGGTCAACTCGATCACCTGACCGACCTGACCGGCGATCTGCCCCGCCGCAGCGGTGAACACCACCCGCGGTTTACGTCCGGCCGCCAACGACTCCCGGATGCTCTGCACCTCGCTAGTGGACAAACCCTGGCCGGCATCCATCACAACCCTCTTCCGTACACCTGTTTGATTGCTGTCTTGATACCAGCCGACTGCGACACCCGCCGCACGGGGCTCGCGCCCGCTCAGCCGCCCAGCGCCCGCAGCGCCCGGTCCGCGTGCTCGTTCATGCTGACCTCGCTGTGGATCACCTCGATGATCCGCTGGTCGGCGCCGATGACGAACGTCATGCGCTTCATGCTCAACGGCCCCAACGGCACCCGCCGCTTGACCCCGAACTGCTGCGCCACCGCGCCGTCGACGTCCGACAGCAACGGATAGTCGAAGCCGTGCAGCTTCGAGAACTCGGCCTGCTTCGCCACCGGGTCGCGGCTGATGCCCACCCGCGTCGCGCCCAGCGCCGTGAACTCCGCCGCGAGGTCGCGGAAGTGGCAGCTCTCCGCCGTGCACCCCCGGGTCATCGCCGCCGGGTAGAAGAACAGCACCACCGGCCCGGCCGCCAGGAACTCCGACAGCCGCCGCGGCGTGCCCGTCTCATCAGGCAGCTCGAAATCCCGCACCTCGTCGCCGACACCCACACCCGCCACCGCGCACCTCCGTCGTCTGATCGACCGCGCGGTGAGCGTAAGCGATCACGCCCAGAGCGCCGCCACCTCGTCGGCCACCACGTCGGCCTGGGCCCGTCCGGCCCGCGCCGCGCCCGCGCGCCGGGCCGGGTCCAGCACGTTGCGGCCGATCGCCGTGCGCGCCGCCGCGTCCGGCGTCAGCACCACCACCCGCGACCCGGCCGCCCGCAGCGCGTCCACCTGCGCCGACAGCCGTGGCATCGGCCCGAACGCCGACGACGTCGGCGCGAGCACCAGCACCCTGCGCGCGTCCGCCGCCAGGTCCGCGTTCACCGTCGAGCGCATCCCACCGTCGACGAAGCGGCGCGCGCCGATCGTCACCGGCGGCCACACCCCGGGCACCGCGCAACTCGCGCCCACCGCGTCCACCAGGGACACCCCGCTGTCGCTGTCGAACACCACGAACTCACCGGACGACGCGTCCACCGCCGTGATCAGCAGCCGCTGCCGCGGCCACTCCCGGACCGGCAGAAGGGCCTCGATCACCGGCCGTCGCGACGCCTCAGACTCGGTACGCGCCGCCACCGCCATCGCCCCGATCCGGGCCCGCGCGCGCACCGCGTCGCGGGTCCGCCCACCGGCCCAGATCAACCGCGCCAGCGTCGCGAAACCCAACCGTGCCGCCAGCGCACCCGACGGCGGCGCCAACTGCTTGCTGTAGAAACGCTCGACGGGCAACCCGGAGCACACCTGCGCGCCGACCACCGAGCCCGCCGACGTGCCAACCACCAGATCCGCCCCGGTGACCGGTACGCCCCGTTCGACCAACCCGGCCAGCAGCCCCAACTCCCAGGCCACCCCGGTCACCCCGCCACCGCCGAGCACCAACGCCCGCTGCATGTGACTCTCCTCTCGACGACCGACCCGCGCCGGTCACGGTAGCGTCGGCACGACCATCGCGCAGGCGTCAGACTTCCCCGGGGAGGCATCGTGGCACCCGTCACCGTCATCACCGGCGGCGGCCGGGGCATCGGCGCGGCCACCGCCCGCCGGCTCGCCGCCGCCGGTCACCACGTCGCCCTGTGCTACCGCCGCGACGAGGCCGCCGCCACCGCCGTCCTGGCCGACCTGCGGGCCGCCGGCGCACAGGCCGTCGCGGTACGCGCCGACACCACCGACCCCGAGCAGGTGCACGCCCTGTTCGACGCGGCCGCCCAGCTCGGCCCGCTCACCGGCCTGGTCAACAACGCCGGCGTCACCAGCCTGATCGGGCCCTTCACCGAGCTGCGCGTCGAGGACCTGCGTCGGGTCGTCGACGTCAACCTCGTCGGCTACGTCCTCTGCGCCCAGCAGGCCGCCCGCCGGTTGACCGACGGCGGGGCGATCGTCAACGTCTCGTCGGCGGCCGCGACCCTCGGCAGCCCGGGGGAGTACGTGCACTACGCCGCCGTGAAGGCCGCCACCGACACCCTCACCGTCGGTCTGGCCAAGGAACTGGCCCCGAAGGGCATCCGGGTCAACGCCGTGGCCCCCGGCATCGTGCGTACCGACATCCACGCCGACTCCGGGGTGCCCGACCGCGCCGAATCCGCCGTCGGTCGCATCCCGCTGGGCCGCGCCGGCGAACCCGACGAGATCGCCGCCGCCATCGCCTGGCTGCTCGGCCCGGACGCCTCGTACGCCACCGGGACCGTGCTGCGCGTCTCCGGCGGTCTCTGACCGTGCTGCGGGGTGCCGCTCGACGGCACCCCGCGCGCACCTTAGTGGGTGAACAGCTTCGCCGCGGTGACGACGGTCTGGGCGACCCCGTAGCCGAGCAGCGCCGCCACCACCAACCAGGAGATCCACAACCGGGCCTGCTGCCCGGGTCGGCTGTCCTCACTCATCGCGTACCACTCCTCTGCGCCGTCGTGTCTTCGTCCAGGTCCCGATCCGCGTTCTCATCCGTGCTCTGCTCCGTCGACGGTTCGTGGTAGCGCTGCGGCACCGGCCGCACCAGCAGGTTCGCCACGAAGCCCACGGCCAGCACAGCCACCATCGTGAACAGCGCCGGACGGTAGGCCGCGGCGGTCAGTGAGCCCGGCTCGCCCTGCGCGTCGAGGAACCCGTTGACGATCAGCGGACCGGCGATCCCCGCCGCCGACCACGCGGTCAGCAGCCGACCGTGGATCGCACCGACCTGGAAGGTGCCGAACAGGTCCCGCAGGTACGCCGGCACCGTCGCGAAGCCACCGCCGTAGAACGACAGGATCACGCAGGCCAACAGCACGAACAGGGCCGTCGAGGTCTGTCCGACGAGCGCCAGCAGCGCGTAGAGCACCATGCCGACACCCAGGTACACCAGGTAGATCGGTTTGCGGCCGATGAGGTCCGAGGTGGACGACCACACGAACCGCCCGGCCATGTTGAACAGCGACAGCAGACCGACGAACCCGCCGGCCGCGGCGACGGTCACCGCCGAGGTGCCGTTGTCGCGGAAGAAGTCCTGGATCATCGGGCTGGCCTGCTCCAGGATGCCGATGCCGGCGGTCACGTTGCAGAACAGCACTACCCACAGCAGCCAGAACGAGCGGGTCTTCACCGCGTTCGCGGCCGACACGTTCGCCGTGGTGACCAGCGGCTTCGCCGCCACGCTCGCGGGGTCGAAGCCGGCCGGCCGCCAGTCCTGCGCCGGCACCCGCACGTTCGCCACCCCGAACATCATGATCACGAAGTAGCCCAGGCCGAGCGTCACGAACAGCCACACCAGGGCGCTGCCCGACGCCGTCGACCCCGCGTTGGCCGGGTCGTAGCCGGCGTCGTAGAACGACAACAGTTGACGCGACAGGGGAGAGGCGACCATCGCCCCACCACCGAACCCCATGATCGCCAACCCGGTGGCCAGCCCTGGCCGGTCCGGGAACCACTTGATCAGGGTGGAGACGGGGGAGATGTAGCCGATTCCCAGCCCGATGCCGCCGAGCAGCCCGTAACCCAGGTACAGCAGCCACAGCTGCTTCGTGGCGATGCCCAGTGAGCCCACCAGGAAACCGGCCGCCCAGAAGCAGGCGGAGACGAACATCGCCTTACGCGGTCCGTTCGCCTCCACCCAGGTTCCGGCGACCGCGGCGGACAACCCGAGCATCACGATCGCGATGCTGAAGATCACCCCGATCGCCGTCTGGCTGGTGTCGAAGTGGGCGATCAGGGAGTTCTTGTAGACGCTTGTGGCGTAGACCTGACCGATGCAGAGGTGGATGGCCAACGCGGCCGGGGGGATGAGCCACCGGCTGTAGCCGGGTGGCGCGACGGTGTGCCGACGATCGAGTGCGGAAAGCATGCGTTGCTTCCTCTCCGATGAGGACGAGAAACGTCGCCCCCAACGTGCCCGCACCACTCGTCAGCGGCAAACCTAGCCGTCGCCGGACGGTCGTTCCGCTGAGCTGAGCGGTCACTCAGCGCCCGCGGCGGCCCCGTGATCGACTCGGCTTCCGGAAAGTCGGGGCATCGCGGCGACCCCGACACCGCGACATGCCGGGAGACCGAGTCGGTCAGGCCGCCGTCGGCTCGGGCCGCGACTACCGCAGGGCCGGCAGGTGCCAGCCGCCGGCCAGCGCGTCGGCGTCCGCCGGACCCCAACTGCCCTTCTCGTACGACTGCACCGCCGTCGGCAGATCGAGGATCGGCTCGACGATGCGCCACTCCTGCTCGATCGTCTCGGCCCGCGCGAAGCGCAGGTGCTGCCCGTCCATCGCGTCGTCGAGCAACCGCTCGTACGCCTCCTGCCGGCGACCGAAAGCCGAACCGAAGTCGACCGACAGATCCACCGGACGGCTCGCCACCTCAGCGCCCGGGCTCTTCGCCTGGATCGACATCGTGATGCCGTCACCACGCCCGAGGCGGAAACGCAGCAGGTTCGCGGCTCTTGCCGTGCCCCGCTCGGCGGGGATCAGCGAACGCTGCGGCTGCTTGAACTCGACCACGACCTCCGTCGCCGTCCCCGGCAGGGACTTACCGGTGCGCAGGTAGAAGGGCACGCCCGCCCAGCGGGGCGAGTCGACAGTCAACCGGGTCGCCACGAACGTCTCCGTGTTCGAGTCCGCCGCCACGCCCGGCTCGTCGCGGTAGCCGGCGTACTGCCCCCGGACGGTGGACTCCGGCGACAACGGCGCGATCTGCCGCAGCACCGTGGCCTCCGCCTCCCGGAACGCCTCGGTGTCCTCGCTGGCCGGCGCCTCCATCGCGATGAGCGCCACGACCTGCAGGATGTGGTTCTGCAGCACGTCCCGGGTGGCGCCCACGGTGTCGTAGAAGCCGGCCCGACCCTGGGTGCCGAACGCCTCGGCGAGGGTCACCTGGATGTTGTCGATGTGCTCGTTGTTCCACAGCGGCTCGAACAGCCGGTTGGCGAACCGGAAGGCGTAGAGACTCTCGACGGCTTCCTTGCCGAGGTAGTGGTCGATGCGGAACACCCGCTCCGGCGCGAAGGCCGCGCCCAGGGTGCGATCCAGCTCGCGGGAGGACTCCAGGTCACGCCCGAACGGCTTCTCCACGATCACCCGACCCCGGTCGGCCAGACCCACTGACGCCAGGCCCTCGACGACGGAGCCGAACACCGCCGGAGGGATCGCCAGGTAGAAGACCGGCTGCTCGGCGTCGCGCAGCCGCTCAGCCAGCCGCTGGTACGTCGTCGGGTCCGCGTAGTTGCCGGAGACCATCGAGAGGTTGTCAGCCAGCCGATCGAAGGCCTCGTCGTCGATCTCGTCATTGGCCTCGGTGACCGACTTGCGTGCCATGGTGACCAACTGCTGATCGTCCCAGGGGGAGCGGGCCACGCCGATCACCGGAACGTCGAGGCGGTCGCGCCGGGTCAACTCGTACAGCGCCGGAAACAGCTTCTTCGAGACGAGGTCACCCGTGACGCCGAACAGCACTACCGCGTCTGAGCGCATGTGCATGGCACTTCCCATTCGATCATCCGAACCTGATCTTCCGAACGGACAACGGCACGACCCACTCCAGGAATTCCCCAGCGTGGGGCGTACGTGAGGTCGGCGACAACACTGTCTCGACGAGCCCTTATGTTAAGGAAGGTTTACAGTACAGGCGAAACGCCGGTAGCCTGCGACTCTAATCGACGAAGGTCGATCATGACGAGGCCTGGAGGTACCGTGCGTCGCCGACACACCACCACACGGCTGCTGGCCATAGCCGCACTCGCGCTACCAGTGATCCTGCCCGCCACGCCCGCCGCCGCAGCACCCACCGCACCAGCCCGACACCTCAGCGACGTCATCCCCGCACCGGTCGAAACCCACCCCGACCCGCACGACACATTCCGGATCACCCCCCTGACCGTCATCCGCACCACCCCCGGCTCCGCCGCCGCCCGGCACGTCGGCCAGCAGCTCGCCACCACACTGCGCCCCGCCACCGGCCACCCCCTGCCCGTCCTGCCCGTACGCTCCACCCCGCTACCCGAGATCGCCCTGCTCATCGGCGGCGCCGACACCCGCATCGGCCAACAGGGCTACCAACTCGACGTCACCCGCCGCAGCATCACGATCCGCGCCAACACCCCCGCCGGACTGTTCGCCGGCACCCAGACCCTGCGCCAACTGCTCCCCGCCGACATCGAGGCACCCAACCGGCAGCGAACCACCTGGACAGTCCCCGGCGGACGAATCATCGACTACCCACGCTTCGCCTACCGGGGCGCGATGCTCGACCTCGCACGCCACTTCCACACCGTCGACGACATCACCGCCTACGTGGACCTGCTCAGCCAGTACAAAATCAACTACCTGCACCTGCACCTCACCGACGACCAGGGCTGGCGCATCCAGATCGACTCCTGGCCCCGCCTCACCACAGTCGGCGGCGGACCCGGCACCGGAGTCGACGGTGTCGGCCCCGGATACCTCACCAAGGCCGACTACAAGACCGTCGTCGCCTACGCCGCGGCACGACACATCACGATCATCCCCGAGATCGACATGCCCGGGCACACCAACGCCGCCCAGTCGACGTACCCCGAACTCAACTGCGACGGCGTCGCACCGCCCCCGCGCACCGACATGGCAGTCGGCTACAGCTCCCTCTGCATCAACGACGAACTCACCTACCGCTTCGTCGAGGACGTCATCCGCGAACTCGCCGCCATCACCCCCGGACCATTCCTGCACATCGGCGGCGACGAAGCCCACGCCACCACCGACGAGGACTACCGCACCTTCATGAACCGGGTCCTGCCCCTGGTCGCGAAGTACGGCAAGCGCGCCTCCGGATGGAACGAGATCACCCAGGCCGACCCGCCCACCGACGTCGTCGCCCAGTTCTGGGGCACCGGCACCACAAACGCCAGCCTCGCCGCAGCCGCCGCCCGCGGAAACAAGGTCATCATGTCGCCGGCGAACAAGACCTACCTCGACATGAAGTACGACGCCAACACCCGCCTCGGCCTGCGCTGGGCCGGCCTGATCGAGGTGTCCGACGCGTACGGCTGGGACCCGGCCACCCGGGCATGAGCCGCGCCGCCACAGCCGCTGCCCTCAGCCCCGCCCTCGCGGGCGCCGGCCTACGAGAGATCTACCTGGACCTGCCCGGCCACGGAGACACCCCCGCGAACTGCCCACCCACCTCCCAGGCGTTACTGGAAACCGTCTGCGCCTGGCTGGACCACCACGTCGACGCGCCGGTCCTGCTCGCCGGCGGCTCCTACGGCGCGTACCTGGCCGCCGGCATCGCCCGCCAACGACCCGACCTCGTCCGCGGCCTGCTCCTCGTCTGTCCCGGCGTCACCATCGCCCGCGACAGCCGGGACCTGCCCGACGACCCACCACTCGAAGCACCCACGGGCTGGCTCGACGCCGCTCCCGCCGCCCTGCACGCACACCTCGACGCCGCCCTGGGCCACCGCACCCCAGCCGTCGTCGCGACGGTGCTCGCCGCACTGAACTCCGGTGGCCCCGGTTACCCGACATTCCAACAGGAGTTGCAGAGCGGCTCCAACTACGCGCTACCCGACGAGACGGCAGAGGTCGTCTTCGACGGCCCGGTCAGCGTGATCACCGGCCGACAGGACCGAATCGTCGGCTACGCCGACCAGTTCCGCGCCATGCGCCACTACCCGCGCGGCACCTACACCGTGATCGACGCGGCCGGACACTACCTGCCGTACGAACAACCCGCCCTGCTGCGCGCGCTCACCCAGGACTGGCTGCGCCGTACGCGCATCTGACAACCCGAACTGGGGGAGCGGACCTTGCCCGCACGAACTCACACTGGCCGATCTGGGCTGCAGGGACGGCCAACGCTTCTGCTTACACTCTGTCTCGCGAGGAGCCGGATCACCCTGTCCACGCGTCTGCTGTGGAATCGGTGTCAGTTGGATCGGAATAGCTGCGTGGAGCACGAGGACGACGGCGGCGTCGAGGCGACCGGCCGCAAATCCGGACATGACGTGTACCAGGGCAACGAACTGCTGCACATCGCGTCTACGAACCCGACCGCCGACGTTGAAGCGGTACGGCGGCGGGTGGCGGAGATGGGCAACTTCAGAGAGCTCGCCACTGATGCGCTCAACGTGCTCGAAAGGCAGCACCAGTCCACGCTCGCGGCCAACAGCCAAAGTCAGGAATGGTTCCATCGGGCCTGCCAGGACACCCGAGAGATCTTCCGGGATGTCATGGCCGGAGACCTGGAGTGGGAGCAACAGCGCTACGTCATTGACCAGCTGATGAAGCTCTTGCAGATGGAAGGCGAGAAGGACACGGAGAACAAGAGCCTGCTCAGTACGCTCTCCGACAAGCTGTCCACCAAAATGGTGTTGGTAGGAGGCGTCGCCGCCGCTGCCACCGCCGTGGCGGTAGCTGTCGTCGCTCCCAAGGCGGCGCGGCAGATCGGGGAAGCCCTCCGCAAAGTTTGACCTCGAACACGGCCGTGGAGGAACAGCCGCCCCGCCTCCGACTCACGGGGGCGAGATTCGATAATGCACATTATGTAAAGTAGCGGGTTCTGGGGGTCCCCTCGCCGTCGTCGGACGGCGGTCAGTCGCGCGTCAGGCCGGGCGGACACGCGTCCTCGTCCGGCCCGACGAGGCGCGCGTTGACCAGCGGGTTGCGTCGCAGGGCAGCGAGTACCGCACCGCTGGCGCCGATGTCGGTCCAGGTGTCGTCCCAGAGGGCGGAGACGAGCCAGGAGCGATCCTCGGGAAAGAACAGGTCGGGCAGCGCCCCGTCGCCGCGCATGTGGCCGGCCCGCCAGCTGAGGGCCTGTTTCGGCCCGGCCTGGACCAACACGTAGGGCCAGGCCCAGTAGAGGGACACCCTCGGGGCGTGCGGGAAGACGACGTCGTGGGCGCCGGTGTCGAGAAAGCCCAGCCACCAGGGCTGATCCGGCGTGCGCGCCACCAGTTCGTCGATCACCGCGCGTTCGTGGGTGTCGAAGCCGACCCCGGCGGGCGGGTGGAAGGTGCCGTACGCCTCGAACACCGGCGGGATCGCGGTGGTGACCGAGAGGCCCTGCGTGGTGCGCCCGGTGAGCCAGGCGACGTCGCTGGCCGTGCCGATCCGCCAGGTCCGCCCGTCCTTGTCGACAGTGACGGGGCCGGTCCGGGTCGGGGTGTCACTGGAGTCGTGGGGTGCGGTGACGGCGGTGGGCGTCGCCCATGGCTCCCACCCGGGCCGGTCGGTCGCCCGCCACCGGTGCCCCTCGGGGCAGACCCAGCTCAGGGGATCGTCGGGGTCTCGGTACCCGGTGGGTGTGCCGGGTTGACCACACTCGGGGCAGGTGGCACCGGGTGACGTCATGTCGCGAACGATACGTGTTCCTCGATCAGGGCCAGCCGTGTCCGCACCGGTCCGGCTGGCACCTCGACCAGTTGGTGCCCGTGCTCCTCGTACACCTCCCGGTGCAGGCGGGCGAAGGCCAGCGCGTCGGCGTAGCTGATCTGACGTGCTGCGGTGTGGCGGATGAAGCCCAGCGGGCTGATCAGGAACACCAGGCGTTGGTAGGTGCGCTCGCGCATGATGCGATCCACTTCGGCGGTCAGCGCCGGGCTGATCGGTCTGCCCAGGTGGCGGGCCAGCGCCACTGTGCACAGGGGCGACCGGTCGTAGAACTGGACCGGCTGACGCGCGTCGGCGCCGACCTGCCGGTGGTGTTGCAGCGCGGCGACGGCGTCGACGAAGTCGGTGTCGTGCCACGGCGTGGCGTACCCCTGGGCCTGTCTCTCGGCAATGAGGTCGGTGGCGGCCTCTCGGACGGTGACGTGTCCCCTGCGCCGCAACGCCTCGATCATGGTTGTCTTGCCGGCGCCGGGCGCTCCCGTGAGGACGTACCGCCGGGGTTCTGGCATCTCCTCCCCCTCTCTCGGCCCCTACCCGGAAACCCGAAAATGCTGCATAATATCCCTTATGCATGACAAACAGGACGAATCGCTCGCCGTGCTGATCGAGGAGTTCCTGACCGCGCGGGCCACCCGCAAGCCCTCCCCGCACACCCTTGCCGCGTACCGCAGGGATCTGCACACGGTCGCGGCGCTGGTCGCGGAAGATGCCACCCCTCCCCTGCCCCTGGACGCGCTGTCGATCACCGACCTCTCCCCCCGGGTGATGCGGGCGGCCTTCGCCCGGTTCGCCGCTCCCCGGGCGGCCGCGTCGGTGCACCGGGCCTGGTCCACCTGGAACACCTTCTTCACCTTCCTGGTCGCTGACGGGTTCGTGGCGGGCAACCCGATGCCGGCGGTCGGGCGACCTCGGGCGCTACTCCCCCAGCCGAAGCCGTTGCGCGGCGCGGACACCCCCGAGGTGTTGCTCGCGTCCGCCGCGCGCGACGACGGTCGGCAACGCGACCCGTGGCCGGAGCGGGACGTGGCGGTGTTGGCGGTGGCGCTCTGCGCCGGGCTGCGGCTGTCGGAGCTGCTGGCGTTGCGGGTCGACTCGCTCGGCGGTCGGCCCGGTGAGCGGCGGGTCGAGGTGGCCGGCAAGGGTGGACGGCCTCGGGTGGTGCCGATCGAGGCGGATCTGGACCGGGTGCTGCGGGACTACCTGGACAGTCGGGTGCGGCGCTTCGGTTCGCGGTCGGTACGCCCCGACTCGCCGTTTCTGGTGGATCGGCGTGGTGAGCCGTTGCGCCGTGGTGGCCTGCAGTATCTCGTCGAATCGTGTTACCGGCGGGCCGGCATCGGTGACCGGGTGCCGCGGGGTGCGCGGCTGCACGCGCTGCGGCACACCTTCGCGACCCGGTTGGCGGAGGACGGTGCGAGCGCGGCGGAGATCATGCGGTTGTTGGGGCATGCGTCGTTGGCGTCGTCGCAGACGTACATCGAGGTGACGGCCGGGCAGCAGCGTGACGCGGTCCGGGCCAACCGGACCAACCGTGCGTTGGCGGGTCTGGTGCCGCCCGGGTGAACGTGGTCAGTGTGCGCGGTGGCCGGTGCCGTCGGCGGTGACGGGCAGTGGGCCGAGGACGGCGTTGATGATGTGGATGCGGGCGTTGGTGGCCTGGTAGTCGGCGCAGACCGTGTCGGCGCGGTCGCCGAGGCGGGCGGTGGGCCCGACGCTGGTGACGGTGACGGTGACGCCGTCGAGGGTGGTGGCGGTGCCGGCGGTGGTGAGGTCGGTGATCGGGTGGCTTCCGGTGATGAGGTGGGCTTTCAGCAGGGTGCGGAGCTGGTCGGTGTGGTGGGTCATGAGGTCGTCCCAGTTGTCCTCGGAGAACGTGGCGGCGAAGGCGTCGTCGGAGGGTGCCAGGACGGTGACGCCGTCGCCGGCGGGCAGGTCGGTGAGGACGCCGCTGGTACGCACCGCCGCTTCGAACGTGGTGAGGGTGGGGATCCAGCGCAGCGCCTGGTCGACGGGTTGCCCGGCGAGGAAGCTCGGGTTGCCGGGGTCGGTGCCGGTGGGCAGGGCGGCGCAGAGTGGCCCGGTGGGCTGCGGTCCGGTGCTCGCTGGCGCGGCGTTCGTGCGGGGAGTTGCGGGGCTGCCGGTGCAGGCGACCAGCAGCAGGGTCGGCAGGAGCAGGCTGAGCGTCAGTCGATTCCGCCGAGCGCGGTGCGGTCCGCGGAGTCGTCGGGGGTGTCGCGGTGGGGTGGCGGGGTGCGACACGGCGGCCTCCACGGGTGCGGGGGTAGGTGGTGAGGTGCCGGGGGGGGGGGGGGGGGGGCGCCCCCCCCCCCGGGGTTTTTGCGTAGTTTGTTATAAAATAACAGCCACACGGTGGTGGGGGGGCGCGGGGGGGTGGTTTTGAGTGCGAGGGTGTT
>NZ_JBEZFO010000010.1:0-41763 GCF_040649495.1 Micromonospora sp. NPDC048947 | reverse complement strand
GCCCGGTCACCGTCCGGGCCGGCGCGGCGCTCGTCACGACAGCAACGACCATCAGCGGCCCACTGACCGCCACCCGCGCCGCCGGCGTGATGGTTCGCTAGTTGTCGGTCACAGTGCCGCGCACTGGGTGGTGCGGGGGCCGTGGACGGTGTTGGCGATGCCGAGGTTGGTCGGTGCGGGGTTGTTGCCGGTGCAGCTGAGTGGGCCGCGGATGGTGGTGCCGGCCAGCACTGGCGCGTCGGTGCCGGTGGTGTTGCCGGACAGGTCGACGGGGCCGGCGATGGTGGCGTCGATGATGGAGATCGTGTCGGTGGTGGCGATGCGGACCGGGCCGTTGATGGTGCTGTCGGCGAGGAGGATGCCGGCGGCGCGGGTGGCGGTCAGTGGGCCGCTGATGGTCGTTGCTGTCGTGACGAGCGCCGCGCCGGCCCGGACGGTGACCGGGCCGTTGATGGTGGCATCGTCGGCGCAGGTGAAGCCGGTGACGGTCAGGGGTCCGTTGCGGCGGCCGGTGAGGGTGGGATAGACGCGTTCGCCGTCGGTCAGCTTCTCCACGCCTTTGCCGTCGAGGAGCAGGGGGATGAGGCCGCGTTCGGGTTGGTTGAGGGGGACGTAGTGGTCGTCGCCGATCGTGATGACCTTCCAGCCGTGGGCGGCGATGCGCTGGGCGACGGTGGTGCCGACGCCGCCGGGTCCGTCGGTGCGGGGGCCGTTGTACTGCGCGTCGGTGAGTTTGTAGGCGCAGGGTGGGTTGTCGAGGATCAGGTCGGCGGGGGGCGCGTCGAGTGGTGGTGGGCTGTCGCCGGGGTGCGGTGCGGGGTGGGCGGGGATGGGGCGGGAGCCGCGGAAGACCAGCCGGCCGGTGTTGGCGGCCTGGGTTTGGATGGCTTCGCTGCGGGCTTTCAGGATGTCGGCGCGGTCGGCGCGGTGGTAGTCGAGGAACTGGTGGAACGTCCACAGGGCGGAGTAGGTCTTGCGGCGTCGGTTGTTTGTGGTGTTGCCCTCGTCGGGGCGCGTCTGGCCGCCGGAGCTGCGCAGTTCCAGCAGGGAGTTGGTGACGTTCTTGAGTCCGAGGGTGTTGCGCAGGATGGTTTCTTCGCTGAGGCCGACGTTGCCGCCGCCTTCGCAGCCGTAGGGGCAGGCCCACCAGCCGGCTTCGGCGCCCTTGGCGTACATGTGGCCTTCGATCATGTCCTGGGACTGGTCGAAGATGGGTTGGGCGACGTTCTGGTGCCGTGGGGGCAGCATCGGCAGGTCACCGGCGCGGGAGTTGCCGAACTCGTGGCCGTCGTAGCCGGCGACGGGTCGGTAGTCGCGGACCATTGTGATGTACGCGGTGGTCTCGGGTTGGCGGATCAGGGAGTAGTCGCGGTTGAGGTCCTGGCCGGTGGAGTTGCCGCGGGTGTTGTTGGCGCGGCCGTCTCCGTTGATGGTGGGGACGATCAGGACGGTGGTGTGGCTGAGCAGGTCGGTGATGCGGGGGTCGGTGCTGAAGGCGAGTTGGCGGGCCATGATGAGGCAGGCTTCGCGGTCGCCGGGTTCGTTGCCGTGCACGTTGCAGTTGATGGCCACGGGTGCGGTGGCGGCGACGGCTTCCGGGGTGGCCGCCGGGGTGGGGTGGCCGATGACCATCATGTTGATGGGTCGGTTCTGTACGGTGCGGCCGAGTTCGACGACGCGTACGCGGTCGCTGAGGGCGTCGATGGCGGCCGTGTAGGCGTACTCGTCGGTGTCGCTGGTGTACTGGGCGGCGTGGGTGGTCTCCCAGCCGGTGCGCAGTTGTTCGCCGGGGGCGGTGGGGTTGCCCCAGGGTGCGGTGGTGGTGGCGGTGACCGGGTCGGAGTAGGGCTGTTCGGTGGTGCCGGTGCGGGCGCGTACCCGCCATTGGAAGGTGTCGCCGGGGTTGTAGCCGGCGTCGGCGAAGGTGGGTGCCTGTTGGTTGATCTGGCGGTTGGGTCGCCAGATGCCGACGATGGTGGGTGCGCCGGTGGGGGTGTTGTCGGCGTCGACGGGGGTGCGTTCGATCTGGTAGTCGGTGGCGCCGTTGACGGGTTGCCAGGCGAGTGTGGTGTATCCGTCGGCCTGGTGGGCGGTGAGGGCGGTGACCTGGTCCGGTGGTGCGGCGTTGGCGGGGGTGGGTGCTGCGGTGGTGAGGGTGACGGTGATGAGGGTGGACACGGCGATGAGGGTGGGTCGCTGGCGTCTCATGTGGCCTCCGACGAGGTGATCGTGGCACGTGTCGACCAGCATGATCGTCGAAGTCCGTCGATGCAATGATCTTGAGGGAATCTTGCGGCTCGGTGGTCCGCTCCCCCGCCGACTCTTGTTCGTTCCGGTTTTCCGCACGGCGCGGTGTCCGGGGCACGTTGGTGCCCCGGATTCAGTAAGGCGAGGGCCGAACGGCCGGCACGGTGGGCCCGCGGTCAGCGGGCGTGGCGCAGGGCCCAGTCGAGGGCGACGTCGGCGATGCGCTGCCAGCCCTGCTGTGCGGGCAGCAGGTGCGCGTACCCCTCGAAGAGCTCGACCTCGGTGAGGGTGTCGCCCTTGTAGTGGGCGGCGTTGGCGCGTTGCACGCTGGGCGGCATGATGTGGTCTTCCGAGCCGGAGATGAACAGCAGCGGCGCGCGCTGGTCGTTGTGGTAGTCGACGGCGATGTCCTGGGGGCCGGGCAGCAGGTTGGCCAGGACGCTGTCCCAGAGGATGCCGCCGGCGGCGGGGATGGCGTAGCGCTCGTACAGGGCGCGGGCGGTCTGCTCGTCGAAGGTGTTGGTGAACGCGTAGTTCCACTGCTCGAAGGTGAACCCGACGGCGCGGTGGCGGTTGGCGGGGTTGCGCAGCACCGGGAAGGTGGAGCGCAGCTGCGAGAAGGGGGTCACCTTGACGCCTTCGGTGGGCGCCGAGTTGAGCACGACAGCCGAGGCGCCGTAGCCGCGGTCGAGCAGCACCTGGGTGAACGCCCCGCCGGCGGAGTGGCCCATGAGGATGGGTGGCGTGGGTAGTGCGTCGACCACCGCGGACAGGTGCGCGATGATCTGTGGCGCGGTCAGCGTCTCCAGTGGGCTGGGGTCGGCGTTGATCGCCTCGACCTCGCCTTCCAGCCCTGGGTACGTGGGGGTGAGCACTTGGAAGCCCTTGTCCTGGTAGTGGGTGACCCAGTGTTCCCAGCTGCGGGGGGTGACCCAGAACCCGTGGATGAGGACGATCGTGTCCGGCGTGTCGCTCACTGTCAGCTCCCTGTGGTGTCGGCTGTGGCGATGGCGCGACACGTGGTGCCGGCGAGCCCAACCCTAGACATTCGTGAGCCGCGATGGCCGGGTTTCGATCGTGGATCTTCAGCCGAGGTCGACCAGCAGGGGGCGGTGGTCGGAGATGGTGGACGAGGGTGCGGTGACAGCGCGCACGGGTGGGAGCTGGTCGAGGGCGCGCCGGTCGGCGAGGATGTGGTCGAGTTGGACGCGGGGCTGCCCGGACGGGTAGGTGGGGCGTCGGCCCAGGGGGTGCCAGCCGGAGATGAGCCGGGCCGCGCCGGCGGGCAGGTTGAGGTCGCCGAGCAGGACGCGGGGCCCCGGTAGCGCGCGCAGGGCGCGGACGGTCTGCCGTAGTTGGCGGGCGTTCCAGCCGGGCACGAAGGACAGGTGGGTGGCGGCGACGGTGAGGGGGCCATGCGGGGTGTCCAGGACGGCGGCGAGGACCACGCGGGGTTCGTCGTGCAACAGGATGAGGCCGCCGCGGGGGCCGGGAACGTAGACCGGTGAGCGCACCGGTGCCGGCTTGAGTCGGGTGACCTGCCAGCTGCGGACGGGGTGTCGGCTGATCAGTCCGATGCCGTAGCAGGGTTCCCCGTGGCCGTCGTCGTCGTGGCGCAGAGGGCGGAACTGTTCGCCGGGGGTGCCGACGACGGCGGCGGCGAAGCGGTGGTGGGGTGCGTCGAGGGCGCGGGCGGCGATGGCGGTGAGGTCGAGGTTGCCGCTGCGGCGTTGGTCGCGGTCGACCTCTTGGAGGGCGAGGACGTCGGCGTCGAGGGCCCCGATGGCGGCGGTGAGTCGGTCAGAGTCGACGAGCCCGTCGGTGAGGGACCGTCCGTGCAGCAGGTTGAAGGTGGCCAGGCGCACTCCTGCACCTTACGTGCCCGTGGCATGGTTGCCGGGTGGTGAAGGTCTTGCTGTGTTCGGTGCTGGTGTTCGTGGCGGTCGGAGCGTTGGGGGTGTGGTTGCGGCGTACGCGGGGTCGGTGAGCGGGTGAGGCTGGCCACTCGGGTGCCCGTTGCGGCGTGTCGGGTGGGAAGAATTGCCGCCCGTGGACGCCGTGACGCTGAGTACTCTGCTGGCCGCCGCCGCGATGGCCGGGTGGGTTGATGCAGTCGTCGGTGGTGGCGGGTTGTTGCTGCTGCCGGCGCTGTTGGTGGCTGCCCCGGGGTTGCCGGTGGCCACCGCGTTGGGCACCAACAAGTTGGCCGCGATCTTCGGGACGGCCACGGCGGCGGCGACGTACGCCCGCAGGACCACTGTCGACTGGCGGGTGGCGTCTCCGGCGGCGGGGGTCGCGGTGCTCAGCGCGGGGGTGGGTGCGGCGTTGGCCGGGGCGGTGCCGGCGTCGGCGTACCGGCCGGTCGTGCTGGTGGTGCTGGTGTCGGTGGCGGTGTTCGTGCTGCTGCGTCCCCGGATGGGGGTGGTGGCGGTGCCGGCGAGGCGGACCCCGGTGCGGGTGGGCGTGGTGATCGCGGTGGCCGGTGTGGGGATCGCCCTGTACGACGGGTTGATCGGTCCCGGGACCGGCACGTTCCTGGTGTTGGCGTTCACCGCTGTGGTGGGCGCGGACTTCGTGCACGGTTCGGCGATGGCGAAGGTCGTCAACGCGGGGACGAACCTGGGCGCGCTGGTGGTGTTCGGGGTGACCGGGCACGTGTGGTGGCTGTTGGGCGCGGGCATGGCGGTGTGCAACATCGCCGGCGCGGTGCTGGGGGCGCGGATGGCGTTGCGCCGCGGCTCCGGGTTCGTGCGGGTGGTGTTGCTGGTGGTGGTGGTGGCGTTGGTCGCGAAGCTGGGCCACGACCAGTGGGTGAGTTAGCCGCGGCGGCTGGGTGAGTCGAAGCGCCCGGCGCGGATCTCGCGCAGGGCCCGGCGGCGGGTGTCGCCGCGCAGGGTGTCGACGTAGAGCTTCCCGCCCAGGTGGTCGGTCTCGTGTTGCAGGGCGCGGGCCAGGAACCCGCTGCCGGCGATGGTCAGCGGCTCGCCGTGCTGGTCGACGCCGTGGGCGGTGGCGTGCAGGGCCCGCACGGTCGGGAAGTACAGCCCGGGGATGGACAGGCAGCCCTCCTCGTCGTCCTGGAGTTCGTCGGACAGCTCCAGGGTGGGGTTGATGAGGTGGCCGCGGTGCCCGTCGGCGTCGTAGACGAACACCTGGGCGCTGACGCCGATCTGCGGTGCGGCGACGCCGGCGCGGCCGGGGGCGCCGAGCAGGGTGTCCATCAGGTCGGTGACGAGGGCGCGTAGCTCCGCGTCGAAGGTGGTGACCGGTTCGCATCCGGTGCGCAGGACAGGGTCGCCGATGATCCGGATGGGCCGCATGGTCATGAGGTTCAGCGTATCGCCGTGCGGTGCCGCGGTCAGCGCCCGGCCAGTGTGGCGCGGATCGGGCTGGTTTTCGCGGCGGCCTCGGCGACCTCGGCGTGTGCGTCGCTGTCCCAGGTGATGCCGCCGCCGGCCCAGGTGTGCAGCCGCTGACCGTCGGCGGCGGCGGTGCGGATGGTCAGGCCCAGGTCGACGTGGCCCGGGGCGACCCAGCCCAGCGCGCCCATGCTGGCGCCCCGGCCGACGGGTTCGAGGGCGCTGATCTGGGTCAGGGCGGCGAGTTTCGGGGCGCCGGTGACGGAGCCGCCGGGGCAGGTGGCGCGCAGCAGGTCGGCGAGGCCGAGGCCGTCGTCGGCGGCGGCGCGGACTGTCGACTCGGCCTGCCACAGGTCACACCAGCGGTGGACGACGAACAGTTCGTCGACGGTGACCGTGCCGGTGCGGGCGATGCGGGCGAGGTCGTTGCGTTCCAGGTCGACGATCATGATGTGTTCGGCGCGTTCCTTGGCGCTGGCGAGCAGTTCGGCGCGGCCGGTGGCGGTGGCCGGGCGGGTGCCCTTGATCGGTCGGGTGATCACCTGCCCGTCGGTGACCTCGACGAGGGTTTCCGGGGAGGCGCAGCCGATGGCCCAGCCGTCGCCGGTGAGGATGCCGCCGTAGCGGGCGCCGGGGAGCGCGCCGAGGCGGCTCAGGGCGGGCAACGGGTCGCCGGTGTAGGGGGCCGCGGCGTGGCCGACGAGGTTGCTCTGGTAGACGTCGCCGCGGCCGATGGCGGCGCGGACCGCGTCGACGGCGGCGGCGTGCTGGGCGGGGGTCCAGCTCTCGACCCAGTCGCCGAGGCGCCACTGCGGCGGTGGGCCGGGTCGGGTGACCCGGGGGGTGCCGTGCTGGTAGACGACGACGGCGAGGTCGGGCAGGGCCGGTGCGGGTTCGGGTGCCCCGGTGGGTGCGCCGGCCAGCAGCGCCCCGGCGGCGGCGGACAGGTACAGCGCCGCGCCGCAGACCCCGGTGCCGTGTTGGGTGGTGGCGGGTCGGGCCAGGTCGTGCAGGGGCAGGCCGTGCGCGGCGAGGAACTCCTCGGCGAGGGCCGCGGGGTCGCCGCCGTCGCCGCGGGACCAGTGCAGGCGGGCGCGTTCGGTCAGCGCACCTCGGCAGGCGGCCGGCGCGGCGGGTACATCGATCGACGCAGCGGGCCCGCTGTCCGCGGCCCACACGTGTGGGAGCGTTTCCACGCCGTACGGTCCAACCTTCCTCATCCGTTCAGTGGATTTCCCGTGCACCAGGCGGGCACCTGCTCGATGCTGGACACTTTCGCTTGGTACTGTGCGTCACTGGTCATGTGAACCATGACACAGTGCCCCCACAGTCCGGAGAACCCGATGTGCCAGCACCAACCGACCTGCCCCTCCGCTGAAGCCACCGACCGGGAAGCCGCGCGGGTCCTCGCCTGCTTCCGTGAGCAGGGCTGGAGCCTGCTCTGCAACGGTGTCATCGTCTTCGAGGACACCGGCGAGCTGCTTCCCGACGGCAGCAGCATCGCACCGCACCGCGGCCCCGCCCGCCATGCTCTCGTGGCCTAATCGACCACTCAGCGTCACCGTTTAGCCGCCGTCGACCCAGGCTAGTCCCCCGGTAAGGGACGTCCCCGCCCAGGTCGCAGCGGCTGCCGGGGCAGGCCGTACCGCCCGCCCCGGCGCGCCGTCGTCAGTCTCGACCGGCTGCGGCGTCGTCAGTCCTCGAACGCCTCCGGCGACGGGCACGAGCAGACCAGGTTCCGGTCGCCGTACGCGCCGTCGATGCGCCGCACCGGCGGCCAGTACTTCCCGGCCCGGTCCACCCCGGCCGGGTACGCGCCCACCGACCGCGGGTACGCGTGCGACCACTCGTCGCCGCTGACCATCGCCGCGGTGTGCGGCGCGTTCGCCAGGGGGTTGTCCCCCGCCGGCCACGCCCCGGAACCCACCTGCTCGATCTCCGCGCGGATCGCGATCATCGCGTCGCAGAACCGGTCCAGCTCGGCCAGGTCCTCGCTCTCGGTCGGCTCCACCATCAGCGTCCCCGCCACCGGGAACGACATCGTGGGCGCGTGGAAGCCGTAGTCGATCAGCCGCTTCGCCACGTCGTCGACGCTCACCCCGGTCGCCTTCGTCAACGGCCGCAGGTCGAGGATGCACTCGTGGGCCACCAGGCCCTTGTTGCCGGCGTACAGCACGCCGAAGTGCCCCCGCAGCCGCGCCGCCACGTAGTTCGCCGCGAGGACCGCCACACCGGTGGCCCGGGTCAGCCCCTCGGCGCCCATCATCCGCAGGTACGCCCACGGGATCGGCAGGATCCCCGCCGACCCGTACTTCGCCGCCGAGATCGCCGGCGTGGCGTCCACGTGCGCGCCCAGCGGGTCACCGGGCAGGAACGGCGCCAGGTGCGCGCGCACCGCCACCGGGCCCACCCCGGGGCCACCGCCGCCGTGCGGGATGCAGAACGTCTTGTGCAGGTTCAGGTGCGACACGTCGGCGCCGAACTTGCCGGGCTTGGCGAACCCGACCAGGGCGTTGAGGTTCGCCCCGTCGACGTACACCTGCCCACCGGCGTCGTGGACCTTCGCGCACAGCGACGCGATGCCCGTCTCGTACACACCGTGCGTGGACGGGTACGTCACCATGATCGCGGCGAGCGCGTCGCGGTGCTTGTCGATCTTCGCGTCCAGGTCCACGAGGTCGACGTTGCCGTTGTCGTCGCAGGCCACCACGACGACCCGCATGCCGGCCATCACCGCCGACGCGGCGTTCGTGCCGTGCGCCGACGACGGGATCAGGCACACGTCGCGGTGCGTCTCACCCCGCGACGCGTGGTACGAGCGGATGGCGAGCAACCCGGCCAGCTCGCCCTGCGAACCGGCGTTGGGCTGCACGCTCACCGCGTCGTAGCCGGTCACCTCGGCCAGCCACGACTCCAGCTGACCGATCATCTCCCGGTACCCGACGGTCTGCGCGTCCGGCGCGAACGGGTGGATGTTCGCGAACTCCGCCCAGCTGACGGGCTCCATCTCGGTGGTCGCGTTCAGCTTCATCGTGCACGACCCGAGCGGGATCATGCCCCGGTCCAGGGCGTAGTCGAAGTCCGACAGCCGCCGCAGGTAGCGCAGCATCGCCGTCTCCGAGTGGTGACTGCGGAACACCGGGTGGGTCAGGAAGTCCGAGGTCCGGGTCAGGTCGACCGGCAGGGCCGCGTCCACGCCGCCGTCGAACGCGGGCACCCCGAACGCCGCCCACACCTGCGTCAGGTGCGCGTTGGTGGTGGTCTCGTCGCAGGACACCCCCACCCGGTCGGCGTCGACCAGCCGCAGGTTGACACCGCGGTCCGCGGCGGCGGCCACCACCTCGGCGGCAGCGCCCGGCACCGTCGCGGTGACGGTGTCGAAGAACGCGACGTCCGCGACGTCCACCCCACCGGCGCGCAGACCGGCCGCGAGGCGCGCCGCCATCGCATGGGTACGCGTAGCGATGTCGCGCAGCCCGTCCGGGCCGTGGTAGACGGCGTACATGCCGGCCATCACCGCGAGGAGCACCTGCGCGGTGCAGATGTTGCTGGTCGCCTTCTCCCGCCGGATGTGCTGCTCACGGGTCTGCAACGCCAACCGGTAGGCCGGGTTGCCGTCCGCGTCGCGCGACACCCCGACCAGGCGCCCGGGCAGCATCCGCTCCAGGCCCGAGCGCACCGCCAGGTAACCGGCGTGCGGCCCACCGAAGCCCATCGGTACGCCGAAACGCTGGGTGGTGCCGGCGGCGATGTCCGCGCCGATCTCCCCCGGTGCGCGCAACAGCGTCAACGCCAGCAGGTCCGCCGCGACGGTGACGAGGGCGCCGGCGGCGTGCGCGGCCTGCACGAGGCCGGCGTGGTCGCGTACCGCCCCGGACGCCCCCGGGTACTGCAGGTGCAGGCCGAAGAACTCCGCCGGCAACTCGTCGCGTTGCACGTCGAGGACCCGCACGTCGATGCCGAGCGGCACCGCCCGGCTGGTGATCACCGCGATGGTCTGCGGCAGGGCGTCGGCGTCGACGACGTACACGCCGCTCTTGCTCTTGGAGGCCCGCCGCGCCAGGGTCATCGCCTCCGCCGCCGCGGTGCCCTCGTCGAGCATGGAGGCGTTCGCGGTGGCCAACCCGGTCAGGTCGGTGACCATGGTCTGGAAGTTGAGCAGCGCCTCGAGGCGGCCCTGGCTGATCTCCGGCTGGTACGGCGTGTACGCCGTGTACCAGGCCGGGTCTTCGAGGACGTTGCGGCGGATCACCGCCGGGGTGTGCGTGCCGTGGTACCCCAACCCGATCATGGAGACGGCGACGGTGTTACGCGCCGCGAGGGCCCGCAGCTCGGCGATCGTCTCGGCCTCGGTGGCCGGGTCGGGCAGGTCGAGGGTGCCGTGCCAGCGGATCACCTCGGGGATCGCGGCGTCCATCAGCTCGTCGATGGAGCCATGCCCGACGACCTCCAGCATCCGACGCTCATCGTCGGGACCGGGACCGATGTGACGGGTGGCGAACTGCTCTACGGTCATAGGGGGCACTCCCGGGGCGAGGTCGACGTGTCGGCCTCCCCCTCTGTCGCACCCACGCAGGGCACTCCACAGTGCCTGCCCACGAGGTCCTTTTGCCTGAGAGGTTCCGGGGAGGATTTGCCCCTTCGGCGCCGCCCTGCGTGCTGTCGGGCGGTCTCTCCCACGTGGGTGTTACCGGCGTGGTCAACGCTACCAGCGTTGGTGTTTCCGGCGGATGTCCTACCCCCGGGCCGGGCGCCCACCCGGGCTGCGACCCGTCACACCCCCAGCGGCGCCCCGGCGCCGACCCGCCCGGCCAACTGCGGCAGCACCGCGCCCAGCGGCGCGTCGACGCACACTGTGGCGTACCCGTCACCACGCGTCGGCCCCTGGTTGACGATCGCGACCGGGATGCCCCGTTTCGCGGCCCGAATCACGAACCGGCGCCCCGACATCACCGTCAACGACGACCCGAGCACCAGCAACGACCGGGCCTGCTCCACGGCCGCGAAACACCGCGCCACCCGCTGCGGCGGCACCGTCTCACCGAAGAACACCACGTCCGGTTTCAGCATCCCGGTGCCGCAGATCCCGCAGTCCACCGGCCGGAACGCGGCCACCTGCTCATCAGGGAGATCAACATCACCGTCCGGGTTGACCGCGGCGACGCGGGCCACGAACTCCGGGTTGGCCTCGCGTAACCGCCGGTGAAGCTCCTCCCGGGAGGTCAGGTTGCCGCAGCCCAGGCACGTCACCTCGTCGAGGCGGCCGTGCAACTCGATCACCGACGGGCTGCCGGCCGCACCGTGCAGACCGTCGACGTTCTGGGTGATCACGGTGTCGACCAGCCCGGCGAGTTGCAGCCCGGCCACCGCCCGGTGCCCGGCGTTGGGCGCCGCGCCCGCGATCAACCGCCAACCCAGGTGGCTCCGCGCCCAGTAACGCCGCCGGGCCAGGGGATCGCCGGTGAACGCCTGGAAGGTCATCGGCGTGTGCCGCCGCGCCACCCCGCTGGGCCCCCGGTAGTCCGGAATTCCCGACTCGGTGGACAGGCCGGCGCCGCTGAGCACCACCACCCCGCCACCGGCCACCAGCGAGGTCAACGCGTCGAAACTCTCCATCACCTCTCCATGCTGCCTCAACCCGTTCACCAACGCCGAGCCCCGCGCCGGGCGGGTGGGCGGCCCCACCCGGCGCGGGGCTCGGCGGCGCAGGCGACCGCTACACCGCGACGACGTCGGCGACGACGCAGGCGATGTTGTCCGGCGCCCCCTCGGCCCGCGCCAACCCGATCAGGCCCCGCACCGTGTCCTCGGGATCGTCAGTCGCGGCCAACGCCGACCCCAGCTCGGCCCGGTCGACGACGGCGGACAGCCCGTCGGAGCACAACAGATACCGGTCACCCGGCAACGCGGTACGCAGCGCCAGATCCGCCTCGACCTGCCGGCCGCCACCGAGGGCGCGCACCAGCACCGCGCGCTGCGGATGCGCCGCGGCCTGGTCCCGGTCGAGCCGGCCCTGATCAACCTGGGCCTGCACCCAGGTGTGATCCTGCGTGAGCAGCGACAGCTCACCGCCGCGCAGCAGGTAGGCCCGGGTGTCACCGACGTGCGCCAGCGCCAGCCGGGAACCGCTGAGCAGCAACGCGGTCAGTGTGGTGACCGGCTGGTCGGTGTCGGTGGCCAACTCGTGCACGGCGCTGTCGGCGTCGCTCACCGCACCGGCCAGCAACGTCAGCAGGTCGGCGGCCGGCACGTCGGCGGACGCCAACGGCTTCAGGGCGTCGACGGCGGCGGCGCTGGCGGCCGCCCCGCCGGGCCCCCGCATACCGTCGGCCACGGCGAGCAACCGCCCGCTGGCGTACGCGGTGTCCTCGTTGCTGTCGCGCACCAGCCCGCTGTCACAACCGGCGGCGCAGCGGACGGCAACTGTGGGACTCGGGTCAGACATGGTGGTGCCCCCTTCAGACAGGTGGTCCACGAGGAGGGTCGCCAGCCGGGCGCGCGCCGCGGTGTCGGCGCTGACCTGCCGCCAGTACGCGGTGACCGCCTCAGCCGCCGCCGCCGGCTCCAGCCCGCACACCACCCGGATCGTCGCCAACGGCATACCGAGCCGACGCAACTGGGCGACCAGCCGAGCCACCGGCAGCTGACCCGGGTCGTAGAGCCGGTAACCGGACTCCGGATCGACAGCGGCCGGCACCAGCAGCCCCACCTGGTCGTACAGGCGCAACGCCTTAGGTGTCAGCATCGCCGCCCGCGCGAACGCCCCGATGGTCATCAGCCCCACGTCGGCATCCTCCTCGCACCGGTCACGGCGACCGGTAACCACCAGGCTCAGGGTTACCCGAAGGTCAAGGTCAAGCCGGTGACGCCGGTAGGTTGGGCGCATGCGCGTCGTCATCGCCGGAGGCCACGGCAAGATCGCCCTACTGTTGCAACGCCACCTCGTCGGGCGCGGCGACACCGCCGTCGGCCTCATCCGCAACCCCGAGCAGACCGCGACGCTACGCGCCGCCGGCGCCACCCCCGTCGTCTGCGACCTGGAACACACAGCACTCGAACAGGTTGCCGAGCACCTGCACGGGGCCGACGCGGTCGTCTTCGCCGCTGGTGCGGGCCCCGGCAGCGGCGCCGCCCGCAAGGACACCGTCGACCGGGCCGCCGCCGCGCTGCTCGCCGACGCCGCCACCCGCGCCGGCGTCCACCGCTACCTGCTCGTCTCCTCCATGGGGGTGGACACACCACCCGCTCCCGGCACCGACGACGTGTGGGCGGCGTACCTGCGCGCCAAACGCGCCGCCGAGGACGACCTGCGCCGCCGCGACCTGGCCTGGACGGTGCTGCGACCCGGCCAGCTCACCGACGACCCACCCACCGGGCGGGTCACTCTCACCCCCCACGCCGGCCGTGGCGCGATCAGCCGCACCGACGTCGCGCACGTCCTCGCCGCGCTGCTCGACGAACCGCGCACCACCGGCGCGACACTGGAACTCGTCGACGGGCCCACCCCGATCGCCGAGGCCGTCCGCGCCGCCGCCAGCTGACCGACCCGGCGGGGGGTCGCCCTCAGCCGCCCGGGCGGTGCGCGGCGACCAACACCGGCCCGCCGGGCACCGTCGGAAAACGCCGAACGTCACCCAACCCGGCCCCCGCCAGCACCTCCGCCATCCGGTCGGCGTCGAACGCGTTGCCACCGTTGCGCACGGCGTTCCACCTGTCCACGGCCGCCCGCAACGGGTCCCCGGCCGGCGGATTGGTGCCGGCCACCAGCCAGCCACCGGGCCGCAGCGCCTGCACCAGCCGCGGCAACGCCACCGTCAACGTCTGCTGGGGAAGGAACGGCGCCGGCAGCCACACCAGGTCGTACCCGCCCGGCTCGGCCACCTCCGCCACGTCCTGACGGCGCAGACTGATCCGATCCGCGACATCGCCCGCCTCGGCCAGCTCCCCGCCGGCCAGGTCCAACGCCCGTTGCAGCACGTCGATGCCCACCACCGACACCCGGGGCAACGCGCGCGCCAGGGCAACAGCCAACGCCGCCACACCGGTGCCCACGTCCAGCACCCGGGCGTCCGCCGAGTCCAGACGCTCCGCCAGCCCCGCCAGCTCGGGCACCACCCGGTTCGCCAACGCCCGGCCGGTCGCCGCCGACGCCCGACCCTGATGCAGCAACACCTCGTCGTCCACCTGCGCCCAGCCGGCCCCACCACCGCGGGAAGGCTCCTGCGCCGCCGCGGCGACCGCCTGCCGCAGCGAACTCAACCGCGCCTGCACGGCGCTGCGCCCGGTCTGCCCGTCGGCAGCCACCAGCGACGGGTGCGCGACCGGCGTCGCGCCGTCCCAGGAGAGCAGACCGGCGGCCTCCAGCACCGCGCTGCGGTGCGGTGCCGCCGCGAGAACCTCGGCGAGCGGAGCCGACAGGGCGTCACTCATGGTGCCGACAGCGGCCGCCAGCGCCCACGCCGACGCCTCCAACGCCGCGAGGGGGTCCGGTGACCCGCCGGTCGGGGACGGTGGTGATACCGACACGGTGGCGCCTCTCCCAGGGGCGGGGCGCGGATCAGCCCCGCCTGGCCCCTCCGACTATGCCACCGCCGCCGTCGCGCCGAGCGGGGTCCACGTCAGCGAACCCCCACCCGCCACGATCAACGCTGCTGGTGCCGCGGCAACGCCGACTGACCCACCACGCCACCAGTGAACGGCGCACCCGGGGTCTCCGCCGCGATCCGATCCATCGTGCGCGCCAACTGCTCACTGCCGTCGTCGAGATGCCGCGCCGCCGCCTGCATGTGCGACACCATCATCTCGCCGAAGATCCGCAACGCCTCCCGGGTCGCCACCGTGTCGTCGAAGCTCGGCCCCGCCGCGCTGCGGTACTCCGCCACCGCCCGCTCCGCCTCCTGCTTCGCCTCCGCCTCCGCCGCGTGCAGGTAACTCTCGTACTGCACCCGGGCGTACTCGGCGACCCGACGCGCGTAGTCATGCGCCTGCGCGATGATCTGCTCGGCCTCCCGCTGCGCCGCCGACAGCAGATTCACCTCCCGCGCCGCCGGGACCTTCGCCGCCGCCCCCGTACTCGGAATCACCCCGTGCCGGTGCAACTCCACCCGGTCGTTCAGCCGCTCGTTCTCCGCCCGCAACGTCGCGATCTGCGTCGCCAACAGGTCCAACTCGTCAGCGACCTGCACCCGGAACCGGTCCACGTCAGCGTTGTCGTAACCACGCCGAGCGAACGACGCCGCGCCGAACTCCCACCGTCGAACCCGATCGGCGGTCATCCGCACCTGCACACCACCGGAAACCTGCACCCCGTCATACCGACTGATCGGCGTCGCACTCACCTGTGCAGACCTCCGTTCGCGACCGCCGGGCTCGCAAGCTCACTCGTCGCGCTCACCTGTGCCCACCTCCCGAAGTGTCACCCGCAGCCGACTGCTGCACCGCCGTCCGCCACGCCGGCCCGTACCACTGCGCGCCCAGGCCCTCGTGGTGCACCTGACCCGCGTGGTAACCCGCCTGCACCAACGTCCGCACCGCGTACGACACCATCTCGTCCGACCCACACACGAACACATGCCGGGACCGCCAGTCACCGTCGGCCAACGCCCGGTCCACCGCCTGCACGAACTCCCCCGGCCGGTGCACGTCCGCACCGACCACGTACGTCACCGTCAACCACGAATACGACGACGCCAACTTGTCGATCGCGTCGCTGTCGTAGAACTCGCTGCGGGACCGGGCCCCCACGTACAGGTCCACCCGCCGACGGGAACCCTCCGCGGCCACCTGCTCCACCAACGCCTTCACCGGCGCCCAGCCGGTACCCGACACCAACAGCAACAGGTCACTGGAGCCCGCCGACCGCAACCCCAGCCGATCCCCCACCGGCGCCGCCAGATGGATCCGATCCCCCACCGCCGACCCGTACACCAGCCGCGACGACACCGCGCCACCCGGCGCGGCCCGCACATGCAACTCCAACGTGCCGTCCGCCCGCGGCGCGTTCGCCGGTGAGTAGTACCGCCACGACCGCACCGACGGGTGCGACACACCAATCGACTGCCCCGGCGTGAACGGCAACAGATACTGCGGACGCACCGTCAACACCGCCACGTCGAACGCCCGCCGCTCATGCGCCACGATCTCCGCCACCCACCACGGCGGATTGACCGCCTCAGCGGCCTGCGCGGCCTCCATCATCACCTGGGCGACCAACCCGTACGCGGCCGTCCAGTCCGCAGCCAACTCGTCGGTCCACTGCTCGGCGAGGAAATGCTGCAACGTCGCGACGAGGGCCTCACCGACCGCCGGATAGTGCTCCGCGCGGACCGCGAACTTGCGGTGATCCGCGCCGAGATCCTGCAGGAAACCCACCAGCCGGTCCACCTGGTCCACGTTGGACACAATGTGACCCAACGCCGTCACGAGACGGTCCCGCTGACCGGCCATGTTCGTGGGGAACATCTGCCGCGTCTCGGGATGAGCGAGGAACAACGTCGAGTAGAAGTAGAGCGGCACCTGGTCGCCGTGACCGGCGACCACCGACCAGCTCTGCTTGAGGCGAGCCGCGTCCACGCTCAGGCGCCCGACCTGTTCCCGGCAGCCACCACCTGGCCCTGCACCTGCCCCAGCACCGTCTGCACATCGGCGAGGATGTCCGCCGGCACCCCCAGCTCGGTCAGCGTCACCGTCAGGTGCTCGCCCACCTTCGCGTAGTGCCCCACCGTGATGTTCAACGGCTGGTGCGCCTCGGCCAACCCGCGACCCGTGTACTCGTTCGGGCCACCCAGCACCACAGTCAACATCAACGCCAGATGCCGCCGCTGACCCGCCATGTCCACGTCAGCGAAATAGCCCGCCAACTCCGGGTCCGCGAGCACCTTGTCGTAGAACAGCTCAACCGCTGCCTTGACCGAACTGGCACCGCCAATACGGTCGTAGTGCGAGGCGGGAGCAGTCTCTTCCGTAACCGTCACGGTTGTTCCTTCCGGGGATGAAGGGTTCAGAACCGTGAGGGACCATAGCGTGTCGACCGCCTCCGGTCAGCGCCCCCTTATCGGATACCCGACAACACGCCGACACGTTGCGTCACTACTACCGTTGGGTATCTCCACAATGGGCCACCAGCACGACACCCACCGTATCCACAGTGGACCGCCATGACCTGAACACCCCTGCAACCGTCACCGACGGTCGCGAGAAAACCACCGAAAAAAACCGGAAAACCGAACGGTCAGCCGGCGCGCCGCCGCGCCCGCCGCGCCGCCAACTCGTCACCCACCGGATCCGAGCCCGACGCCACCGCCGGCTCCACGGGACCGCTCGTCGCCGGCTCCGCCGGCAGATGCGACAACGACCCCTGGATCTCCTTGAAAGCCCCACCGATCGCGATGCCGAAGACCCCCTGGCCACCCTGCAACAGGTCGACCACCTCCTCCGGAGACCGGCACTCGTACACCGTCGTCCCATCAGAGATGAGCGTGATCCCCGCCAGATCCTCCACACCACGCGACCGCAACGCCTCGATCGCCTTACGGATGTTCTGCAGGGACACCCCCGCATCCAACAACCGCTTCACGACCTTCAGCACCACCAGGTCCCGGAACGAATACAACCGCTGCGTCCCCGAACCCGAGGCGTCACGAACGCTCGGCACCACCAGCGTCGTCCGCGCCCAGTAATCCAACTGCCGGTAACTGATGCCCACCGCGTGGCAGGCCGTCACACCCCGGTAGCCAACCGAACCGTCACCCTCAGCCGCCACACCTGGCGACGAGGCACCCGACTCGTCGAACTCTGCACCCGGATCGGAATCCCGCGGCTCGTGCATCCGGACAACCTCCCCGTCAGTGTGGCGACGCATCGTTTCCTCCGACGCGCACCCCTCGACATGGAAACCCTATCGCCACCGTCAGGGGTTACCACGGAGGAACCGACGCGACACGCCGAGCAGCCACCGAGAAAGATCACCAACCGAGCCCAGGCACACCTCAGCCCGCGAAATCCTCCGGACGCACCTGCTCCAGGAACTCGCGGAACTTCTCCACCTCGTCCTCCTGCTCATCAGGGATAACGATCCCCGCCTCGCTGAGGACCTGCTCTGCACAACGAATCGGCGCACCAACCCGCAACGCCAACGCGATCGAATCGCTCGGCCGCGCCGACACCCGCACCCCATCGCCGATCAACAGGTCCGCGTAGAAGACGTTTTCCTTCAGCTCGGTGATCTCCACCGCCTGCAAGGGCGCCTTCAACGCCGCCAACACGTCCCGCAGAAGATCATGCGTCAACGGCCGGGCCGGCTTGACCCCCTGCTGCTCATAAGCGATAGCCGTGGCCTCGACCGCGCCGATCCAGATCGGCAGATAGCGGTCCCCCTCGACCTCCCTGAGCAGGACGATCGGCTGGTTGCTGGGCAGCTCCACCCGAACTCCGACCACGCTCAGCTCGCGCACCGCCGCCTCCGTGTCGTTGTCACCTACGCCGCACCGCGCCCTTCCCTGCACCGTACACGGACCGCAACACGGCCGTCCCACGCGCTACAGCACCACGCCCGCGCCGAAAAGGGGTTACCCCGGCAAGCCTACGGCACGCTTCCCGGAAGAGATCTTTCCGCTCAGCCGCCACCCACCGGGCACCCTCACCGACCCAACGTCGACCGCAGCCCCACCCGCACCAACGCGGCGTGCAACTGCTCCGACAACGCCACCAACTCCCGCGCCGTCTCCGCCGCCCGCGCCCGCGCCGCCGGATCACTCTGCCGCGCCAACGGCGCCACCAACTGCGCGAACAAACCGACCTCCCGGTCCGCCGCCGTCCGATAACCCCGCAGGTGCCGCGGCTCCAACCCGTACGCCGCCAACCCCGCCACCGCCGACGCGATGATCAGCGCATCCGCGTCATACCAACCCGGCGGATCCGACACCAGCACACCGAGCCGCTCCAACTCCACCAACGTCGACTCGTCGATCCCACTGCGCGCCACCAGATCCGACCGGCCGAGCCGCACCTGCGACGACTCGGCCGGCTCCGCCAACTCACGACCCGGCACCGCACCATCAGGACCAACCGCCACCAACGCCGGCCGCGACCGCCCCGGCTGCTCACCGGACGAATCCCACTGGGCCAACTGCTCCCGGATCACCCGCAACGGCAGGTACTTGTCCCGCTGCGCGGTCAACACGAACCGCAACCGCGCCACATCGTCCCAGCTGTACTTCCGGTAACCCGCCGCCGTCCGCTGCGGCTCGACCAAACCCTCGGCCTCAAGAAACCGCAGCTTCGAAATCGTGGTATCCGGAAAATCCACCCGCAACTGCCCAAGCACCTCACCGATGCTCATCAGCGGCTCAGACCGAGCCGCCCCGGGTGACATGGAGGCCGCAGGCTCGTTCACCCCCGGCCGGCCTCCTCCTCCGGGCGCGGACCGGCGATGAACACCACCCGGAACTTACCGATCTGGACCTCGTCACCATTACTCAACGTGGCCGCCTCAACCCGCTCACGATTGACGTACGTGCCATTCAGGCTGCCCACGTCCCGCACCGTGAACGTCCCACCATCACGGTGGAACTCCGCGTGCCGACGCGACACCGTCACGTCATCCAGGAAGATGTCACTGTCCGGGTGCCGGCCACTGGTCGTCACATCGTGGTCCAACAAGAACCGGGCACCCGCATTCGGACCTCGACGAACCACCAGCAGCGCCATACCCGGCGGCAACGAACCGGACATCCGGCTCGGCACCACATCGGTATCCGGCCCCTCCAGCACTTCGTCGAGCGAACCGAGATTGAGCGTCGAAGTGACGTCGAGTGGGGGGAACTCGTCGTCTGGCCGCGTCATGGGACCACCTCACGGATCTGTTCGGTCGGCGTCGGGTAATGGCGGGTCTGGCCGCCGGGCACTTGAACACCCGGCGGCTGGCTCCCCGTGCCCGGGAAGGCAATTCCGCAACGCTCAACTATTGGGTTCTCGGTCGACTGGGCGAGCCTAGCCAGCGCCGAAATGCAGGGCAACCGGACGCGCGCAGACATCCCACGCACCGGATCAAGCACACTCAGCCTTCGGTGATCTTCTGATACGCGGCCGCCGTCAGCAACCCATCCGTCGCAGTCGGATCATTCGGCGTGATCTCCACCAACCAACCCTCACCGTACGGATCAGTGTTGATCAGCTCAGGCGTGTCAGCCAACGCGTCGTTGCGCGCCGCCACCGTACCGGCCACCGGCGCGTAGATCTCCGACACACTCTTGGTCGACTCGATCTCACCCAACGAGTCACCGGCCGCGACCACCGCACCCGCCTCGGGCAACTGCACGTACACGATGTCACCGAGCGCGTCCTGCGCGAAGTGGGTGATGCCGACCCGGACCGAAGCCGTGCCGTCACCCGCCACCCACTCATGTTCGGCGGTGTATCGCAGATCCTCGGGAATCACCAGACGCGTCCTTCATCCATCGGTGCCCCGGACCACCCGGGTCCGGCGCGGCCGCGCCGGTCAGGAGACCGGACGGGCGTGTTCCAACTTGATCGGCACGTGCAGCGCCGAAACCTCGGCAACCTCACGCTCCCCAAACGTCACGTTACCGCCGTCACCCCGGACCGACGCCACCACCCCACCAGGAATGTTCAACGCCGTACGCATCGTCGCCGGATCACCGATCACCGTGATCGTGTACGGCCCCGACAACCGGCGCCCCTCCACCATCAACGACCCGTTGTCCCCATCGAGGAAGTACGTCGACGCGATGATCCGCACCGTCGCCCGATCCCCACCGGAGATCTGCAGCGCCTCAGCGCCCGCACCACGCAACTCCTGCACCGCGTCCAACACCCGGTTCGCCGAGATCGGCTTCAGCCCCGAGTCGAACTGCACAGTCAACCCCGGACCCACCGCCGGCAACGTCCCCGCCAGGATGCCCAACTCGTCCGCCCGCCGCGTCGCCTCATCCAACGCCGCCTGACGACCCTGCTCACCCGACTGCAACTGCCGCTGACTGTCCTCCAGAGCCCTGATGTCCTGCTGCAGACGGTTCTCCCGCGCATCCAGATCCGACAGGATCCGAACCAGGTCCTCCTGCCGGGTGGCACCCAGCGTCGGGTCCGTCGACGTCGTCTTCAACTGCACGACCAACGTGAAACCCAGCAGCGCCAACAACGCGGCGATCATCACCCCGGCCGCACTCCACCGGGACCGACCAGCCACCACCGGCTCCGCCGACTCGCCCACCGGCTCCGCCGACCCGTCGGAACCCGCGGCCGGCTGCTCACCATCCGCGACCGGCCGCTCCCCCGACCGCGACATCGCGCTCAGATCCACCGTCGCACCATCGTCGACCGGCTCCACGCCCGGCTCGGCCGCGGGCTCGCCATCGGCCGGCTCCACCGGCCCCTGCGGCGCCAACGGGCTCAACTCATCCGGATCCGGCGCATCAGGCCGCGGATCCGGCTCACCCGCCGGCCCACCCGGCCGCACCGGACCCGCCGGCTGCGGCCACCCGGTCCCCGTGTCGGTCTGCTCGTCACTCATCGCAACCCAACCTACGCCCGGAACAGGTGCCGACGGATCGCCGCCACGTTGCCGAAGATACGCACACCCAACACAACGACCACACCGGTGGACAACTGCCCACCCACCCCCAACTGGTCACCCAGATACACGATCAGACCAGCCACCAGCACGTTCGAAATGAACGACACCACGAACTGCTTGTCGTCGAAGATGCGGTCCAACCGGGCCCGCACCCCACCGAACACCGCGTCCAACGCGGCCACCACCGCGATCGGCAGATACGGCTGCAACGCCGCCGGCACCGTGGGATCAAGCCACACGCCCAGCACCACACCGGCGAGCAACGCCAGCACCGCGATCATCGGCCACCTCCGGAGGGGCTAACAGTCATCGCCGGACCAGACGACCCGGGACTGCCGGACCGGACACCCGACGCGGAAGGGCTCGGACTGACCGACGGCTTGGCGTAGCGTAGCTGCGGCTCCGGCGCCGCCGGCAGGGTGAGGTCATCCGCCTCCCGCACACCGAACGACAACCCCGTCCCCTGCGCGACCTTCCGCATCAGCGCCGCGTTCCGGCTCTCCTCGAACTTGCGCCGCATCGAACCCGGCCCGATCGCCGACACCTCGTACGGCCCGGTCACCGGCCGGAAATCCACCAGCATCGCCTCACCCGCCGACCGGATCGTCGACGTCGCCGTCAACCGCTGCCCGTTGATGGCGATCGCCTCCGCCCCAGCACTCCACAACGCGTTCGCCACACCCTGCAGGTCGCTGTAGAGCACCCGCGGCGGCCCAGCGCCGGCACCGGTGACCGCGTCCGCCTTGTCCGGCGCATCCGCCAACCGCACCACGACACCATCACCGCGCACCCGACCCAGCCCGGTGCTCGCCTCCAGGTTGCGCAACCGGGCGGCGGCCGACCCGCTCAACGCCGCGTCCCGCTGCCGACTGACCTCCTCGCGCAGCTGGTCCGCCCGCGTGGACAACCGGTCGGTCTGGCTCTCCCGCTCCTTGATCTGCGCCACCAGACCCGAACGGGCCTGGCTCCGCCCCGGCTCGTCCGCCATCGTCTGCCGGTACGCGACAGCGAACAGGAAACCGAGCATCACCACCACGACCAGGCTCACCGACCGCGCCGGCAAGGCCCGCCAACCGCGCGCCGGAGCGGTCCCCGCCGAGCGCCGACGCGCGGCAGCGGCGTCCGCGTACCCCGGATCCAGCGGGTTGCGGAACAACTCGGTGAGGAAATCCGGCGCGTACACCCGGTCCTGGCCGGGTTTTCCCAACCGCGGCGCGCTCACGCTGCCGCTCCCGGACCGCGCGCCGCACGCACCAACCGGGCCGCCTGCACGACGTACATCCCGCCGGCCACCCAGTAGAGCACCAGCCCCCACCAGGCCAACGCCCAACCGATGGCGCTCGCCGCCGTGGCCACGTCGGTCGCCGCGCTGGCCAACAGCAGTACCGGGAACGCCGCGAGCAGCAGGAACGTGGCGGTCTTGCCCACGTAGTGCACCGGCGGCGGCCCGTACCCGTAGCGGCGCAGCACGGCCAGCGAGGCCAGCAGGAGCACCTCACGGGCCAGCAGCGCCGCGGTGAACTGCCACGGCACCACCTCCCGCGCGGTGAAGGCGACCAGGGTGGCGAGGATGTAGAGCCGGTCGGCGAGCGGGTCGAGCAGCTCGCCCAGGCGGCTGACCTGGTGCAGGCGGCGGGCGATCCAGCCGTCGACCCAGTCGGTGGTGCCGCCGATGGCCAACACCACCACCGCAGCGACGTCGGCCCGCGCCACCAGGAACAGGTAGAGGAAGAGCGGCACGCCCAGCAGCCGCCCGAAGCTGATCAGGTTGGGCACTGTGAGGACCTGGTTGCCGGGAGTCTCGGCACCGGTGTCCCGCGGTTGCTCTGCCCGAGCCGGCCGACGCGACACCGATCCTCCTCCACGGCACGCGGGCCCCCGCCGACGCCGGGCGCGGCTGAGGGTCGTACGCGCTGTCGGGCCGACCAGCGCCGGCTCTCCCCTGCGGCCCCGGTCGGGGCCCCTTCCCCTGATGCGGCCCGCGATCTCGATGATCGCGGGCCGGGTAGGTGCGCTGCCACTATATCGGGCTCCCTCTCCCTGGCCGGGCGCCGCCGCGTGCAGTCGGTGCGGCTGTGCCGCACTGTGGCGTGGATCACTACGCGTAAATCGTCCTAGGATACTAGTGAAAGGGGGACGGCGTTCAGGCCGTCTGCACGGCGGGATCGGTCTGCTGCTCAGGCGTCGACGTCGCCGCCTGAGCGAACCCGGCCAGCGCCAGCAACAGCTCGTGCTGCATCCGCGCCGGCATCCGGTCCAACACCGCCTGCACCGCGCGCTGCCGCCGCTCGGCCAACTCCCCCAACAGGGTCAACGCCGCAGCGGTCGGCACCAACCGCACCTCACGCCGGTCACGCGGGTCGGCCACCCGACGCAACAGCCCGGTCGCCTCCAGCCGGTCGCACAGGCGGCTCGCCGACGAGGGCACCACGTCCAGCAACTCCGCCAACCCGTTGACGTTGGTCTCCGGACGACCAGTGATCAGCGTGAGCACTCTCAGCTGGGTGGGCGGCACCTGATGCCGGGCCGCGGCCGACTCCAGCACGGCGATCAGCGTCCCGGCGGCCGCGTCGATCGCCGCGGCGAGATCCGCAGGTCGCTCCACCTGATGTCCCCTGCCGTCGTCGCGCTGGTGCCCGCCCGGCAACGCGGCGGCGAATCTCACCCCGTGCCCCGTTCGCGCGGACCGCGCCAGTCCAGACAGACCACGACGGCGTCGTCGCGCAGATCGGAATCCGCGTGATAGGCGTGCAGTTCGCGCATCACCGTACCAACCGCCTCGGCTGGTGGCTGCAGCCGCGTGGCGCGCAGGGAGCGAGCCATCACCCGCTGCCCGTACGGCTCCTGACCCGGCGGCTCGGCGGCCCACACCCCGTCACTGACCACGAAGAGCCGGTCACCCGGTTCGAGTTGCACCTCCTGAAGCTCGTAGCGGGTCTCGGCGAACATGCCCAGCGGCAGTTGCTGATCCAGCTTCACCGGCTCGACAGTGGACCCCCGCATCCGCAACAGATGGGGGGAGCCCGCGTCGACAGCCCGCACCCGGCCGAGGCGAGTGTCCACCTCCAGCAGCAGGGTGGCCACGTACCGGGCGCCCCGGTGTTGGTAGAAGACCGTGTCCGAGGCCAGCTCGGCCTGTTCCACCAGGCCGCCACCGGAGCGACGCGCGTTGCGCATCGCGTTGACGGTGACGGCGGTCAACAGGGACGCCGCAAGCCCACTGCCCTCGCCGTTGAGCACCGTCACTGTGAGACGGTCGCCGTCCAACGACCAGTCGAAGTGGTCGCCGCCGACGGTGTACGCCGGTTCGAGCTGGCCGGCCAGCTCGAACGCGTGGTGGGACACGCCACGACCGGGCAGCAGGTCCCACTGCATCTCGGCGGCCATCGTCAGTCGCTCCCGCCGGCGGGCCCGCCGGTAACGGTCGGTCTCCCGGTCCGCCGCGCGCATCGCAACGGCCAGGGCGCCCGCGATGTCCGTGGCCCGACCGGTGACCGTCGCGTTCGGAACCGTCGGCAACTCGATCAGCAGCACACCCAACCGCTCCCCCCACACAGTCAACGGCAGGTAGAGCCGGCAGGGGCCTTCACCGTCGCGTACCGGCTGCTGGCTGCTGAAGCAGCGCTGCGCCATGGTGTGACAGGCCAGGAAGCCGCCCGCCGGCAGGTCCGGGTCCAGCACCGGCCAGAGGCCGCTGATCCGGTAGTCGGCGACGAAGACGTCGGTGCGTAGCGCGCCCATCGAGGACCGGATCGCCCGGTCCGCCGCCTCCGCCAACTGGTCGGGGGGAGCCTCGCGCAACGCGCGCGACACCACGTCCGGCGCGTCTACCATCGTCGTCCTCCCCAGAAGCTTGCTACAGGGCAAGCATCATACGGACGCCACCGGACGGAGGATCGGCGCGGTCAGTCACCCGCGCGGGTCGCGAGCACACCGTGGAACGCGTCGGGCACCGGTGCCGGCGTGCCTTCCGGCCGCCACTCGGCGACCGGGACGATCCCGTCCGTCGTCGGCGCCCACCGACCCAACAGGGGCGCGAACGCCGCCGGTGGACGCATCCGGAACTGCGGCCCCATCATGGCCAGCGCCTGCGGGTGGCCGGCCAGCTCCTCGGTGTCGAAGTCCACCGCGAGCAGGCTACCCGGGGCCGCGGCAGCGTACAGCTCGTCGAGGGTGCGGGTCAGCGTGGCGTCGTCGAGGAACGCGGCCAGGCCGAGGAAGACCACCCCGACCGGTCGCCGGCCCCAGCCCGGCACGAAACGGTGCAGCTGCGCCGGGTCGACGGTGCCGATGTCCGTCGCGTCGCCGAAGCCGTAGCCGGCCCGGTCGCTGCCGGCGAGGATGCTCTGGCCCAGTCGGATGGTGACCGGGTCGACGTCGGTGTAGAGCACAGTCGCGTCGGTGGCGACCTCGTGCACGTTGCCCATCGTCGGCACCCCGGCGCCGAACACCAGGAACCCGTCCACGCCCTGGGCGGCCATTTCCCGCACTGTCCGGCCCAGGAACGCCCGCAGCTCGCGGAACACCGGCGCGCACGGCCCGTACGCCTGCTCGAAGGCATTCGCGGCGGCCACGTCCACGGGGAAGTGATGCTGCCCGCCGAGCCAAAAGTCGATCATGCGAGCGGTGCTCGCCTGGTCCGGTTCACCCATCGGCGGCGCTCCCTCCCCGGTCGTCGCCAGCGTACCGACCGGGACGCGCTCAGCGGTATCGCGGCGCGAGGGCGCCCCGGCCCGCGATACTGCCGCGAGCGGAGGTGGGCGGTGAACTCGGCGAACAACGCGGCGGTGGTGGTCGGCGTCGACGGCTCGGAGTCGGCGCTGCGCGCCGTGCGTCTCGCCGCGACCGAGGCGGCACGCCGGCACCGACCGCTGCGGGTCGTGCACGGCTTCATCTGGCCGCTGCTGCACGTACCGGTCTCCCCCGCCCCGGACGCGCCGCCCGGTGGTGGGCTGCGCCACCGGGCCGAGGAACTCGTCGAGGCCGCGGTGCGCGAGGCCGAGGCGACAGTGCCCGGGTTGTCGATCTCCGGCGAGATCATCGACGGTGAGGCCGCCGCGGTGCTGGTGGGCGAGTCCCCCACCGCCGCGCTCATCGTGCTCGGCGATCGCGGGTTGGGTGGGTTCTCCGCGCTGCTCGTCGGCTCGGTCGCGGTGCAGGTCGCCGCGTACGCCGACTGCCCGGTGCTGGTCGCGCGCGGCGCGCAACGACCCGACGAGCCGGTCCTGGTCGCTGTGGACGGCTCGGACGCCTCCCGCCGGGCGGCGGACTTCGCCGCCGAGACCGCCGTGTCGCTCGGCGTGCCGCTGGTGGCGGTGCACGCCTACCGACACCCCGGCAGCAGCGGTCCGGGCGACATGCAACCCCTGGTCTACGACGAGGCGACGCTGCGCGGCGAGCAGGAGCGGATGCTCGCCGGGTGGCTGACCGGGCTCACCGAGGACCACAGGGGTCTGCGGTTGACCTGCCAGGTGGTGCACGGCCGACCCGGCACCGTGCTCGCCGAGGCGTCCCGCTCCGCCCAACTGGCGGTCGTCGGTGGGCGCGGGCGCGGCGAGGTGACCGGGTTGCTGCTGGGGTCGGTGAGTCAGTCGATGCTGCACCACGCGCAGTGCCCGGTGGTCGTGGTCCGCGCGCCCCGGTAGCGCCCCGGGGTTGGTCCGCCACCAGACGGGTAGACGGCCGCGGTACGCCCAGCGGACGGTGGGCAGCACCAGGTGCCCAGACCGACGAAGGAGGCAGAGATGCCAGGACCACGGCCGGGCAGTAACGCGTACGACAAGCAGCGCGCGCGGTTGCGCAACGCGATCGACGACTCGGGGCGTCGGGTACCCGACGGCAAGGCCAACCAGGTCGCGAACCGGATCCTCCAGGAGGATCGCGGTCAACGGGGCGTGGTGCGCGGTGAGCGGACGTACGGCCCGAAGAGCGAGCGCGAACCGGGCGACCCGAAGTGAGGACTGTCGACGTGGCCGACGGCGCGATCGCGGGCGCCGTCGGCAGCACAGCGCTGAACGTGGTCAGCTACCTCGACATGGCGCTACGGGGACGGCCGGAGAGCGACGTCCCCGAGGAGACAGTCGACCGGCTGGCCGGGATCGCGCACGTGGACCTGGGGAACGGGGCCCGGGCGGCCAACCGCCGCTCGGGCCTCGGGCCGTTGATCGGTTACGGGCTGGGCGTCGCCGCGGGCGTCGGGTTCGCGCTCTACGCCGGTGGTCGACGTCAGCCGTTGCCGGTGGCCACCGGTCTGCTCGGCGCGGGCGTGATGACAATGACCGACGGGTCGATCACGGTGCTCGGGATCAGCGACCCGCGTACGTGGCGGCGCTCCGACTGGATCTCCGACATCATCCCGCACCTCGCGTACGGACTGGCGGCCGCCGCCACCTGGAACAGGTTGCGGCGGCCGCCAGCCCGCGGTCGCTAGCCCCTCGGTCAGCGGGTGTCGCTGTCGTCCTCGGCCACCGGCTCACCGGCCGGGCCGTACGGCGACACCTGCCCCTTGGGCACCGGTCGACCCTGGTCGCCGCGCGACGTGCCACGGTTGCCCGGATGCCCGCCCGGGGCGGGGCCCTTGTTGTCCTGGCTGGTCGCGCCCAGCGCGTTGCGGCGCAACTCCGGCTGCTGCGGGTTCGTCACGGGGTGTCTCCCTCCGGTACGGCAGGCGGCATCGACCGCCTCCACGGTCGGCATACCCGCCTGCCCCGGTGGCATTCCGGCAGCGGTCGGCGGTGCGACGGCTAGCGGGTCATCAAGTGGGTAACCCGACGGCGTGGGCAATGATCGAAGTGTGGTGCGGGTGCTGCTCGACCGGCGTGGCCGCACGTACGCGGAGGAGGCCGGCATCCGGCTCTCCGACCGGCCGGGGCCGCTGTACCAGCTGCTGGTGCTGGCCACGCTGCTGAGCACCCGGATCCGCGCGTGCGTGGCGGTGGACGCCGCGCGGGAGCTGTTCGCCGCGGGGTACCGCACCCCGCAGGCCATGGAGGCGGCCAGGTGGCAGGAGCGTGTCGACGCGCTGGGCCGGGGCCACTACCGCCGGTACGACGAGCGGACGGCCACCATGCTCGGTACCGGCGCCCGGCTGTGCCTGGACCGTTGGCACGGCGACCTGCGACGCCTGCACCGGGAGGCCCAGGGCGACCCGGCCGGGCTGCGGCGGCGGCTCACCGAGTTCCCCGGCATCGGCCCCACCGGCGCTGACATCTACCTGCGCGAGGCACAGACGGTCTGGTCGGACGTGCGCCCGTACGCCGACCGTCGGGCCCTGGCCGGGGCGAAGCGGCTGGGCCTGCCTGGGACCCCGGACCGCCTCGCCGGCCTCGTCGACGAACCGGACTTCGGCCGGCTCGCATCAGCGCTGGTACGGGTGGCGCTGGGTGAGGAGTCCGCCGGTGAGGTCGCCCGCGTCGCCGCCCGCTGAGGCGCTTACTTGACCGTCTTGTCCCCCGGGCGGGTCAGGTGCCACACGAGCAGCGCGGCGAGCAACGCCAGGACCACCACCCCGCCGGAGATGCCACTGCCCTCCTCGGGGCTGCGGCCGGCGCTGCCGAAATAGATCACCGCGAGGCCGGCCAGCACCGTGACGAACGTACGTAACCCTCGGTCCTTCACGTCTGGCACCGTAGGCGGCCCGCGTTCCCCGCCTCGCCGATTTGGGCCTTTCGTCAGCCTTCTGGGTGAATGCTCAGCGCTCGGTGACGAACCCGCAGAGCCGCACCCGGCGCACCGCCCGGTCGGCGACCTCCACCACCTGCAGGGTCAGCCCGGGCAGCCGCACCGTCTCACCCGCGGAGTCCGGCAGGTGCCGCAGTCGGGCCAGCACCAGACCAGCCACCGTCGTGTAGTCCCGGGACAACGGAAAGCTCAGCCGCACCCCCAGATCCGGCAGGTCGTGCAGCGGGAAGTCGCCGGGCACCAGCAGCGACCCGTCCGGTTCCCGGACGACCCCGCGCACGTCCCGGTCGGTCTCGTCGTACAACTCGCCGACCACCTCGGCCAGCAGGTCCTCCATGGTGACCATGCCGTCGATGCCCCCGTGCTCATCGACCACCAGGGCCAGCTGCTGATGCTCCTGCCGCAGCTGACGCATCGCGTCGGCGACCGGCAGGGTCACCGGCAGCAGCAGCGGCGCCCGGACCCGGTCACCCACCGGGGCGGTGCCGGCCCGCACCAGGTCGCGGATGTGCACCACCCCGAGCACCTCGTCCAGGCCGCCGGGGCCGGTGACGGGAGCGCGGGACCGCCCGGCGGCGGCGAGCCGCCGGACCCCCTCGTCGGCGGCCAGATCGGCCGGCAGCGTGGTGACCTCCCGCCGGGCCACCAGGATCTCCCGCAGCGTCCGGCCGGCGATGTCGAACGCGCCGGTCAGGATCTCCCGCTGCTGAGCCGACAGGCCGCGCTGGCTGGCCAGCATCTCCCGCAGCTCCTCCTCGGTCATCTCCTCCCGGTTGGCCCGGGGGTCACCGCCGGCGAGCCGCACGACCGCGTCGGTGGCCCGGCTGAGCAGCCACACCGCCGGCCGGGACACCCGAGCCAGCAGATCCAACGGGCCGGCGCTCAGCAGCGCCCAACGCTCGGCCCGCTGCATGGCCAGCCGCTTCGGGGCCAGCTCCCCGAGCACCAGCGTGACGAACGTCAGCAGCACTGTCACCAGCAGCACCGCGGCGGGGCGCGCCGCCCCGCCGAGGAAACCCAACGGACCAACCAGCGGAGAGGCCAACGACACCGCTGCCGCCGCCGAGGCCAGGAACCCCGCCAGGGTGATGCCGAGCTGAATCGTGGCCAGGTAGCGGTTCGGGTCGCGAGACAGCCGCACCAACCGGTCGCCGGCACTGCTGCGCCGGCCCAGCCGCCGCAACTGCCCCTCCCGCAGGGTCACCAGCGCCATCTCGCTGCCGGAGAGCGCGGCGTTGACCAGCACCAGCACGGCCACCAACGCCAACTGCCCGAGCTGACCGCCCATCGCGTACCCCCGTCCGCCGCCTGAGGTCACTCAACCGCAGCGGGGCACCGCGCGGGCCCGGTTTGCGACCGCGCCCCGCTCAGTCGACCTCCAGGTCGTCCAGCGAGATGGCGTGGGTCATCAGCCACCGGGCCAGCGCCGACATCCCGAACAACCACAGCGGCACCGACTCGGTGGGGCCGTTTGTGGCGTAGATGGCGAAGCGCAGGTCCGGTGCCCGGTACGCCTCGATCCGCCACTTGTGCTGCCGGTCCCGCCAGACCGCCGAAGGGTCCATGGCGTCACCGTAGGTGACCGTCGCCGACCTCGGGGCCGGTTGGCCGGGCATCGCCGGCTCAGCCCGGCACCACAGTCGTTCCGAACATGATTCGCGCAACGGACACCAGCAGACCAATCCCGACCCCGGCGAGGATCAACCAGCCGACGCCACGCCAGCCCGAGCCCCGGTCGGGGACCGGTGCCGCCGGTGGCCGCCAGAGCTCCCGGTACGTCCAGGCGAGCACTCCCGCACCGAAGGGCAGCAGCCCGACCCAGAACCAGAACCATCGGGTTCCGGTCAACGGTGGCGCTCCGCCGATCAGCCGACCCAGCCAGAGCAGGAGCAACACACCGGCGAGCAGCCCAGCGGTGGTCGTGATCCGGTGCGCCGCGTCGCCGCCGCCGTGCCACGGGCCGACGACGGCGGCCAGCCGTGCATCCGGCCCGGCCTGCGCCGACCGGTCCGGCCCATCGGGGTACGACTGCGGGTTGGGCGGTTGGACGGAGGCGTACCGGGTCTGACCGTTGGGCAGCGTCCACGCGATCATCCAGCCCTGCTCTGCGGGCCGCAGAGCAGGTCGGCTGCCCCAGTAGGCGTCGTCGTCAGCCCAGCCATTCGCCCGTTGGTAGGTCACCACCCGGCCCGCCGTGAGATCCCGATCGAGCTGGGCTTCGGTCGACTCGCGGGGCTCGACCCACCACGCCAGAGCGGCCCACAGCACCCACAGCACCGGCAGCCCCCACCGCAGCGCCACCGGAACGACGACGCGCCACCGACCACCGAACGGTCGCGACCGGGACGGGGACACCTCGACCATCAGCCCACCGTCGCATCTCGGCGCAAACGTGTCAGCACCGGATCGGTCGCGGCGGTCAGCGGTCAGGGTGATCTTGGTCCGTCGGCGCTGTGGCGCGTCGGACGCATTCGCGAAGCAGAACACGGCGTCGGGAATGCACGTCGTCGGGTTCCTGGCTGCTGGCCGCATAGACGTTGCTCACCGGTGACCAGGCCATGGACATCGCGATGACCAGGGCCATGATGTCGAAAGGGTCACCGCCGCGGATCCGCCCGGCGGCCTGGGCCTCGGCGATCGCCGTGAGCTTGCGATCGTCGTAGTGCTGGTGGGTCTCGACGAGGTGTCCGGCGGGCCGGCGTTCCAGCCGCGTCCAGGTCGCGAGCCGGATGAGGTCGGGACGGCGCAGGTACTCGTCGTAGAGGCGAACGGCCCAGTCCGCGAGATCGTCGGCGTCGATGGGCACGACGTTGGTGATGCGCTCCAGCGAGCTGAGGAAGATCGCGTCGAAGAGTCGTTCCTTGTCCCCGAAGTAGGCATAGAGCTGGGCCTTGTTGGTGCGGGCGGCCGTCACGATGCGGTCGACGCGTGCCCCGGCGATGCCGTGTTGGGCGAACTCCTCGGTGGCGGCCTCCAGGATGCGCTGGTAGGTCGCGGCGCCTCGCGAGGTCAGGGGCTGCTCCGGCATGCTCCCACCATAACAAAACAGAACGGTTGGTTTGCTTCAGCCCGCCGTCCGACCTAGGCTGCGACAGACCGAACAGTCTGTTTGGAGGAGTCGATCATGCGAAGGACCATTGGCTGGCAAGCGAGCGGCCCGACGGCGCTGCGCCGTACTCCGATCGAACGCCGTGACCTACGCCCCGACGACATCGCGGTACGGGTCGACTACTGCGGGGTCTGCCACAGCGACCTGCACGCCCTGCAGGACTACGACCAGCACACCGACGCGCCCCTGGTGCCAGGCCATGAATTCACCGGCGTGGTGACCGGCACCGGCCCCGAGGTGACCAGCTTCTCGATCGGCGACAGCGTCGCCGTGGGCAACATCGTCGACTCCTGCGGCGACTGCGCCATGTGCGCGGCCGGACAGGAGAACTTCTGCCACTCCTTCCCCACTCTGACCTACGGCGGCACAGACCGGCAGGACGGCTCGACGACAATGGGTGGCTTCTCCCGCGAATACGTCGTGCGGAACACCTTCGCCCACCCGCTCCCCGCCGGCCTCGACCCGGCCGCAGCCGCCCCGCTGCTGTGCGCCGGCGTCACCGTCTGGGAGCCCCTGCGTTCCCATCGCGTCGGCCCAGGCAGCCGCGTCGCCGTGGCCGGGCTCGGCGGGCTGGGCCACCTCGCGGTCAAGATGGCCGTGGCACTCGGCGCCACCACGACCGTGATCAGCCGTACCCAGGACAAGCGGGACGACGCCCGCCGGCTCGGCGCACACGACCTCGTCGACTCCACCGATCCCCAGCAGATGGCTGCGGCCCGCGACACCTTCGACCTCGTCATCGACACCATCTCCGCACCGCACGACCTCGCCCCGTACCTGAAGCTGGTGGCGATGGACGGCACCCTCAGCCTGCTCGGATACCTGGGTCCGGTGACCGTCGAGACCACCGACCTGCTCGTCGGCCGCAAGAAGCTCAGCTCCGCCGGGAGCGGTGGCCGCCGCTCGACAGCTGAGATGCTCCAGTTCTGCGCCGACCACGGCGTCACCGCCGACATCGAGGTACTCGCGTCGGCGCAGGTGGGCACGGCATTCGACCGCCTCCGGCGAAACGACGTCCGCTACCGCTTCGTGCTGGACATGTCCGACCTGGACTGAAAGCGGCCGGCCAGGTCGCGGCGCTCAGCTGACGACGATCCGGGCGTCGTCGGGCAGCCGGCGGGTAGCGCCCCGCCGGTCCAGCAGCTCCAGCAGGGGCACCGCCACCCGGCGGGTGGTGTCCAACGCCTGCCGGGCCGCGGAGAGGGTGAACGGCTGCGGCAACCCGGCCAACACCCGCACCGCGCCGTCGAGCGCGTCGGGCAGCAGCACCACGTTGTCGGCCAACCGCAGCAGGGCGCCGGCCCGCACCGCGGCGCCGATCTCCCGGGGGCCCAGGCCGAGGTCGACGAGGCGGTCCGCCTCGGGGGCGCGAAACGGCCGGTCGCCGTACTCGGCGCGGACCCGCTGCACGGCCAGGGCCACCGGTTCGGGCAGCGCGTTGGCGCTCGCCGCCCCGACCCGACCGGCGTGGATCCGCAGCGGCGGCCGGACCAGCGCCTCGACCAGCACCCGATCGGGCAGGGCAAGACGCTGCCGCAGCGCGTCCACCGGCATCCCGGGTTCCAACGGGTGTTCCCGCGCGTGCCGGGCGACCTCCTCGGTCAGCCGCTCGCCGAGCCACCGCCAGTGCGCGGGGTTGGCCAGCCAGTCGCCGGCCACCGGCTCGGCGAACGCCGGCCGGTCCCGCCCCGGCTCGGCGGGCACCGCGACCCCCATCCGGATCAACGTGCCGGCCCGGATCAGCCGGCGGCGACGCAGCTCCCCCGCCAGGTCGGGTCGACCGTCCAACTCGGCGAGGACCTGGGCGCGGGCGGCGGCCGCACCTCGTCGGCCCAGCGGTGGGGGTGCCACGTCCAGCACCCGCACGCCGCCGTTGACGTGGTGGCGGCCCGGGTCCCGCAGCAGCGCCCTGTCACCCACCAGCAACGGCAACGGGCGGGCCAGCCGCAGCCGGACCGTGTCCGGGCCGAGCGGACGCACCCGTACCGGCACCGCCGCCGACCCGACGTGCAGGGTGAGGGTGGCCGGCAGGTCGGCCGCCGCGTCGCCGGCGAGCCGGACGTCGACCAGATCGGTGTGGTGAAACCGGCCCGGGGTGAGCAACGCGTCGCCCCGGCCGAGCCGGTCGCGGGGCGTACCGCGCAGGTTGACCGCCACCCGGGCGACCGCCGCCGCCTGCGGTCGGGCCTCGCCGAGGGAGTGCAGGCCACGGACGCGGACCGGTTCGTCGGCGCCGGCCAGCTCCAGTTCGTCGCCCACCCGCAACCGGCCGGCGCCGAGGGTGCCGGTGACGACGGTGCCGCTGCCCCGCACCGTGAAGCTGCGGTCCACCCACAGCCGGACCGGATCGTCCAGCACCGGCGCGGGCAGTTGGGCGGCGAGCCGGTCCAGGGCCGCCCGCAGCTGCGGCAGGCCCGCGCCGGTCAGACCACTGACCGCCACCGCCGGCACCGCGCCGAGGCTGGTCTCGGCGATCTCGGCGCGGGCACGGGCCGTCGCCGGCCCCGGATCGGCCAGGTCCGCGCGGGTCACCGCCAGCAGGCCGTACGCGACGCCGAGCGCGTCGAGCGCGGCCAGGTGCTCGGCGGACTGCGGCATCCACCCCTCGTCGGCGGCCACCACGATCAGCGCCGCCGGGACCGGGCCGACCCCGGCGAGCATGTTCGGCACGAACCGCTCGTGCCCGGGTACGTCGACGAAGGCGACGGTGCCGCCGGACGGCAGCGTCGTCCAGGCGAAACCCAGGTCGATGGTCATCCCCCGGCGGCGTTCCTCGGCCCACCGGTCGGGTTCCATCCCGGTCAACGCCCGCACCAGTGTCGACTTGCCGTGGTCGACGTGCCCGGCCGTCGCGACGACGAACACGCTCAGTCCTCCCCGGGTACGCGCAGCACGGCCTCGCGGATCGCCTCATCCGCGTCGGCGGGCACACAGCGCAGGTCGAGCAGGAGCCGGCCGCGCACCACCCGGCCCAGGACCGGCGGGTCTCCGGTGCGCAACGGCGACGCGTACCGCTCGGGCAGGCTCAACGCCCACGAGTCCAACTCCACCCCGGGGGCGCCGCCCCCACCGACCACCGCGACGGCCGGCACCACCTCCGCCTTGCGGCCGTCCGCGCCGAGCCGGTCCCGCAGCCGCTCCACCCGTTCACGCAGGGCACCCGGGTCGGCGTGCAGCGCCGCCCGGGTCGGGGTGTCCGGTTGGTGCACTGTGGCGGCCAGCGCCGCCAGGGTGAGCTTGTCCACCCGCAGCGCCCGCGCCAGTGGGTGGCGACGCAACCGTTCGATCACCTCGACGTCACCCAGCAGCAGCCCCGCCTGCGGCCCACCGAGCAGCTTGTCGCCGCTGGCGGTGACCAGCGCCGCGCCCGCGCGCAGGGTGCTGGCGGCGTCCGGCTCGTCGGGCAGCAGCGGGTCCGCGCCGAGCAGCCCGGAGCCGATGTCCGCGACCACCGGCGCCCCGAGCGTGGCCAGTTGCCGTACCCCGACGGCCGAGGTGAAGCCGGTGACCCGGAAGTTCGACGGGTGCACCTTGAGCACGAAGCCGGTTTGCGGGCCGAGCACGGCGGCGTAGTCCGCGACTGTGGTGCGGTTGGTGGTGCCCACCTCGCGCAGCCGCGCGCCGGTGCTCTCCAGCAGGTCGGGCAGGCGGAACCCGTCGCCGATCTCGACCAACTCGCCCCGACTGACCACGATCTCCCGGCCGGCGGCCAACGCGGTGGCGGCCAGCACCAGCGCGGCGGCGCCGTTGTTGACGACGTGCACGGCGCCCGCGTCGGGCACCGCGGCGGCCAGCGCGTCGAGCGCGCCCCGCCCACGACGGGCCCGCCGGCCGGTGACCAGGTCCAACTCGACGTCGGTGTGCCCGGCGGCGGCCACCACAGCGGCGACAGCGGCGGACGACAACGGCGCCCGACCCAGGTTGGTGTGCAGCACGACACCGGTGGCGTTGAGCACCACCCGGGGGCCGGGCGTGGGCAACGCCGCGACCGCCGCGTCGCGTACCTCGTCGGGGCTGAGCTCGCCCCGGCGGGCGCGGCCCTGCGCGTGGGAGACGATCGCCTTGACCTGCTCCCGGCCGAGAGTCACCGTGGCGGCGGCCAGCACCGGGTCGGCGAGCAGCGTGTCCGTACGGGGCACCCGACGTCGCGGGTCCACCGGGCCGTCGCCCATCACGTCATCTCCTGCAAGCGGTGTGGCGGAGACGGACGGGAATCGAACCCGCCTGGCCCGGGTCCCGGACCACTCCGGTTTTGAAGACCGGGAGGGGCACCAGCCGCCTGAACGCCTCCACCGGACATTCGATCACACCGCGGGCGGCACCGCCCGATCAGCTGGAAGATCCATGGCGGTTCGCCGCGCCTCGACCCGTTCGCGCTGCGGCACCACCGTGTACCGCGGATCGCGGGCCGAGGCGACGCCGCCGTAGAAGATGCCGAACCGGGTCAGCACCGACGCGGCCAGCAGCGCGGCCCCCGAGAGCGCCCCGACCACCCGGCTGCGCCGGCCCAGCAGAGCACCCGCCACCCCGCCGGCGGTCAGCAACCGCCCGGCGCGCAGCAACCGACCCGGCCGACCCAACCGGTAGGGCTCACTGAGCAGGCCGAGTCGGGTCTCCACCCGATGCGCGCCGTACAGCTCCAGGGCCGCGCCGGCCACCGCCATCCGGCGGGCCGGCCCGGCCTGGGTCGGCGGCGCGGCGAGCAGACCCACGCCGGCGCCGCTGGCCAACGCGCTGCCCGCGAAGATCACCGGCAGCTCGGGGTACGCCTCATGCCACGACGGCACCGCAGTGTCGGCCAGCAACACCCCGGTGTACGTGGCCAGCGCCGGCGCGGTGCCGGCAGCGAGCAGCCCAGCGGCGTGCCCGATCGGCGGCAACGCCCGGCCGGCCAGCCCGAGCAGACCGTGCCGGGGCAGCGCACCGGCCGCCTCGGCGATCGCGGCGACGCCCGCCGCCGGCCCGTACGCGGTGAGGATCCAGGTGCCCATCGACATCGGCGACGTCGGCTTGGCCACCCGCAGCATGTGGTGGAAGCGCGCCGGCCGGCCCAGGTCCCTCACCAGGAAGACGGCGCTGGCGCTGACGGCGGCCAACGCGGTGACCCGACCGGCGCGCCGCAACGCGGGCCGCCCGGTGAGCTGCCCGCCCGCGGCCAGCAACGACGAGCCGGCGGCCAGCCCACCGGTGAACAGGTATGCGGCGATGTCCCACTTCCAGACCGGCCCCTTCAGAACGGGCCGCCCGTAGTAGGAGGTGAACTCGGCCTCCGGCACCCGGAGTTCCTCGCCGCCGCCGCGCCGCCTGCCCCACCGGCCCCCGGCTTCGGTGCTCCGCCGCGCCGCCAGGTCGCCCCGGCGGCTACTGGCGGCGGTGCCCCTGCCGTTCGGGTGGTCGCCACCGCTCGTGGCCGCCGCACCCCTCGCGACCTGCGGGCCCCTCGTGGCCCCTGCGCCGCTCGCCGCCGCTGCGCCGCTCGCGGCGTTGGGGCGGTCGTCGCTCAGCGGCGGTTGGTCGGGGCGGTCGGCGCTCAGCGGCGGTCGGTCGGCGCGGTCGGCACCCTCGGCGGCGAGCCGCTCCCGGAAGCGACGGAACCGGTCGCCCACGGGGCCCGGTGGGGTCATGAGGAGCCTCCGACGAACGCGGCGACTGTCGCAGCCGCCATGGCGAGAGCCGCGAGGCCGGCGCGCTTCCACATCTTCGGCAGGTCACGGGTGGTCACGACCGGGTCGGGTGGCAGCCCGTACACCTCGGGTTCGTCCAGGAGCAGGAAGAACGCCCCGTCACCACCCACGCCGTCGTTCGGGTCGTGCCCGTACAGGCGGGCCTCGGGGACCCCCCGCTCGTGCAGCGTCTCCACCCGGGCTGCGGCGCGTTCGCGCAGCTCGCCCAGGGGCCCGTACTGGATCGACTCGGTCGGGCACGCCTGCGCACACGCCGGAGTCATCCCCGCGCCCAACCGGTCGTAGCACAGCGTGCACTTCCACGCCCGACCGTCGTCCTTACGCTGGTCGATCACCCCGTACGGGCACGCCGAGATGCAGTACCCGCACCCGTTGCAGATGTCCTCCTGCACCACCACCGTGCCGAACTCAGTGCGGAACAACGAACCCGTCGGACACACGTCCAGGCAGGCCGCATGGGTGCAGTGCTTGCAGACGTCCGACATCATCAACCACCGGAAATCGGTGCGCTCCTCGACGCCAGTGCCCCGGCCCGGTGGCTGGGCCCCCGGCATCCCCAGGAACTGGGGGCCCGCGTCGACCGGCCGGGCCGCGTCGACCGGCGCACCGAGGACGTCCGCCGGCGCGGCGCCATGACCGGCCGGGCGGGGCTGCTCGATGAACGCGACGTGTCGCCACGAGTTCGCTGTCAGGGCTCCGGTGTTGTCGTACGACATGCCGAGCAGATCCAGGCCGCTCTCCGGAACGCCGTTCCACTCCTTGCAGGCGACCTCACAGGCCTTGCAACCGATGCAGACGCTGGTGTCGGTGAAGAAACCCATCCGCGGCGGCGCGTTCTCATAGCCCGCCTCGGGTGCCGGATCCAACGGGCCGTACAGGCTGTTCGGGTCAGGAAGCACCGTGCACCGTCCCCTCATCGTCGGTGGTCACGGCCGGAGCGTGCTGGCCCGGGATGATCCCGGCGCGCCGCTGGTAGTCGGCCACCAGTTCGAGCAACGCCGGGCCGGTGGGACGGCGGCCCGGCCGCACGTCGCAGGTGCCGACCTTGCTCTCCTGGATCAGCACGTTCGGGTCCAGGCTGATGCCGAACAGGTCGTTCGCCGAGTCACCGGTGACCAGACCCTCGAAACCGAAGTGGTACGGCAACCACACCTGGTGGATGATCCGACCGTCCACCCGCAGCGGGGTGAGCCGGTCGGTCACCAGCACCTTCGCCTCGATCACCGCGCGGCCGCTGACCAGGTGCGCCCAACCCAGATGCGTCAGCCCGACCTCGCCGGCCAGGGCCGGGGACACCTCGACGAACATCTCCGGTTGCAGCTCCGCGAGCGGTGACACCGTCCGGCTCATCGCACCGGCGGTGTGGTGCTCGGTGAGCCGGCTGACGGTGAACACGTACGGGAACACCTGGGCGTGCTCCTGCGGCGGGCTCGGGTTCGCCGAGTTCACCGGGTGCGCGTACATCTTGCGGGTGGGGTTGGCCTGCTGACCGTAGAGCGGGTTACGCACCGGCGACTCCACCGGCTCGTAGTGCGTCGGCAGCGGCCCGTCGAGGACACCACTGGGCGCGTACAGCCAGCCCTTGCCGTCGCCCTGCATGACGAACGGGTCGTCGCCCGCGATGCCCTCCGGCCCGGACGCGCCGGCTGGCGGCCGGTACGACGGTGGTTTGGTCTTCTCGAAGTCCGGCACGTCGTAGCCTGTCCACTCGGACCTCTCCGCGTCCCACCACACGTAACGCTTGCGCTCAGACCACGGGTTGCCGTCCGGGTCGGCGGAGGCACGGTTGTAGAGGATGCGCCGGTTCGCCGGCCACGCCCAACCCCACTCGGCGGCAACCCAGTCCTGTTCGTGCCGGGACTTGCGCCGGGCCGCCTGGTTGACCCCGTCCGCGTACACCCCGCTGTAGATCCAACAACCGATCGCGGTGGAGCCGTCCGCGCGTGCCTCGGCGAAACCGGACAGCGGGCGGCCGGTCGCCACGTCGTACCCGTTGATCTCGCGCAGCACCGCCTCGGCGCTCGGCTCCGCGTTCGGGCCGTGCGTGGGGTAGTCCCAGGTGAGGTCGAGCAGCGCCCGGTCGCGCGGCAGCGGCGAGTCGGCCAGCTTCTCCCGCAGTTTGCGGCCCAGGTGATAGAAGAACCACAGCTCGGAGCGGGCGTCGCCCGGCGGCTCGACGGCCTTCTCCCGCCACTGCAACAACCGCTGCGTCTGGGTGAACGTGCCCTCCTTCTCCACATGCGACGCGGCGGGCAGGAAGAACACCTCGGTGCGGCACTCCTGCGGCACGATCTCCCCGGTGGCGACCTCGGGGCCGTTCTGCCAGAACGTCGCGCTCTCGATCATGAACAGGTCCCGGACCACCAGCCAGTCGAGGTTGGCCATGCCGAGACGCTGCGCGCGACCGTGCGCCGAGCCGACAGCCGGGTTCTGCCCGAGCAGGAAGTAGCCCTTGATCTTCCCGTCGATCATGTTGAGCACCTGCTGGTACGTGCCGTGATCACCGGTCAGCCGGGGCAGGTAGCCGTAGCAGAAGTCGTTCTCCGGCGTCGCCGCGTCACCCCAGTACGCCTTGAGCAGGCTGGCGGCGAACGACCGCGCGTTACCCCAGAACCCCTTCTGCCCCGGGTGGCGAATGCTGTCCACCCACTCGTCGAAGCTCGGGTGCTCGGCGTGGTGCGGCATCGGCAGATAACCAGGCAACAGGTTGAACAACGTCGGAATGTCGGTTGAGCCCTGGATGCTGGCGTGGCCACGAAGCGCCATCACCCCGCCCCCCGGGCGGCCCATGTTGCCCAGCAACAGCTGGATGATCGCGCCGGTACGGATGTACTGCACACCCACGCTGTGCTGCGTCCAACCCACCGAGTAGATCAGCATGCCGGTGCGGTCCCGGCCGGAGTTCGCCGTCCACGCTCGCGCCAACTCCAGGAACTGCGCCTGCGAAATGCCGCAGACCCGCTCCACCATCTCCGGGGTGTAACGGGCAAAGTGTCGCTTGAGGATCTGATAGACGCAGCGCGGGTGCTGCAACGTCTCATCGCGCCGGGTCTGCCCACCCACCGGCGCGCCGTGCGACTCGTGCGCCAAACCCGCGGCGCTGTCCCGCTCCTGAGCGGTGTGCCCACTGCCCGACGAACCCTCGTGCCCCTCGTACTGCCAGCTGTCCTGCACGTAGGTGCCGGTCTCCGGATCGAAGCCGGAGAAGAAGCCGTCGCCGTCCTCGGTGTCGCTGAAGTCCTCGCTCACGATCGTCGCCGCGTTGGTGTACGCGAGCACGTACTCCCGGAAATCCAACTCGTTGTCCAGGATGTAGCGCACCACCCCACCAAGCAACGCGATGTCAGTGCCCGCCCGGATCGGCAGGTACTCATCCGCGACAGCGCTCGTCCTGGTGAACCGCGGGTCGACGTGGAAGACCTTCGCACCCTTGCGCTTGGCCTCCATCACCCACTGGAAACCCACCGGGTGTGCCTCAGCCATGTTCGAACCCTGGATGACGATCACGTCAGCGTTGGCGATGTCCTGCTGGAAATCCGTCGCACCGCCACGACCGAAGCTGGCCCCCAGACCGGGGACGGTGGCGGAGTGTCAAATACGGGCCTGGTTCTCGATCTGCAACGCCCCCATCGCGGTGAACAACTTCTTGATGAGGTAGTTCTCCTCGTTGTCCAGCGTCGCCCCACCCAGACTGGAGATACCCAGCGTCCGGTTGAGCGGCCGGCCCTGCGTGTCGACGTCCTCCCAGGTCTGCTCGCGGGCCGCGAGGATCCGGTCGGCGATCATGTCGAGCGCGGTGTCGAGCTCCAGATCCTCCCACTGCGTCGAGTAAGGACGGCGGTAGCGGACAGTGGTCTGCCGCAGCGGACTGGTGACCAAGCTCTTGCTCGCCGAACCCTTCGGACAGAGCCGACCCCGCGAGATCGGGCTGTCCGGATCACCCTCAATCTGACTGACCCGCCCGTCCTTCACGAACACCCGCTGACCACAGCCGACGGCGCAGTACGGACAGACCGACCGAGCGACGCTGTCGGCGGTATCGGTGCGGGCGGTGAGCGCGCGGGACCCGTCGGACTTCGCCGCGGCACCCCG